>NZ_DASYZI010000372.1:0-4771 GCF_035946395.1 Actinocrinis sp. | reverse complement strand
GACGTATCCCAACCTGGCGTGTCACAGCCTGGCGTGCCGTCGCGTGTCCGCCCGCCGGTTTGGCGCCCTTACCTACTGTCACCGGAGCGCCGACTGCGGCGGCGCATGGCTGCCACGATGCCGACCAACGCCGATCCGGCGAAAGCCTTGCGGGAGTTCTTCCGCACGACCTCGACCGCGCGCGTTCCCTTCTCGCGCGCCGGCGTGGGCGTGGAGCGGCGAATCCGTTCGGCCATCACTCCCGCCTGTTCGACGAGCCGCTGCTTTGCGTGCACCACTCGAGTCTGCGCCTCGGCCACCGTGCCCTCGGCGGCCTCGCTGGCGAGTATGACCTTTTGTCCGGCGGCTTCACCGGCGTGCGCGACCCGCACCCCCGCCGCCTCTCCGGCGTGGTGCATCCGGTCGCCCGCGATCTCGCTGACGTGTGCGACCTTGTCACCCGCCGCTTCGCCGACATGGGCGACCCGCTGGCCGAGCCGCTCGCCGATGGCCGCGATCGAACCGTGGGGCAGACCGTTCCCCTTGGCGTCATGTTCGGCAGTGTCCGTGTCCACGCCCACGCCCACGCCCATGTCCGTGGCTGTAGCTGTAGCTGTGTCCGTGGCTGTGGTTGTGGCTGTCGCTGTGTCCGTTTCGGCGGCGTCTTTCACTGCCCCAGCGGTCTCGATGTCCGCGTGCGCCTCGGTGTCCTGAACCGCGTCGTGTGCCGCCGCCTCAGGGCTCGCCTGCGAGGCGGCCTCTGCCGGACCTTCCTTGTCTGCCGTCTGCTCAGGCGGAAGCGACTGCACCGACTGCTCGTCATCCATTCCGGTCACTCCTCCCTCATCCCCAGGCATGGGGCTTTTCGCCCCCTTTTGCCTTGCCATATCCCATTAACCGTGTCCGCACAAGCCATCCGACGATCCGTTCGTGACCCGGGCCGGAAAAATTGGGGGCCTACCGGGGGAGGGGGGGATGGCACCCGGCAGGCCTGACGCACGGTTAACCACGATTCCGCAACGTAAACGGTCGCCCGGGCGATATGCGTCAAGTTCGTGCGTCAGCCGCCGGGGAGTGCGGGGCCGTCGCGGAGGACCGGCCCTGCGATGTCGCCGCGGTCGGCGATCCGGTCGAGCGCTTCGCCCGGTTCGAAGCCTGGCCCGAGGTCCTCGGCGTGTTCAACCTCGTCCCAGGTCAGCGGCAGTGCGACGGTCGGCCGCGGCCGACCGCGCAGCGAGTACGGCGCGACGGTGGTCTTGGGCCCGTTGTTCTGGCTCCAGTCGATGAAGATCTTGCCCGGCCGCTGCTCCTTCGCCATTTGGGTCAGCACCAGGTCGGGATGCCGCTGCTCCAGTGCGGAGGCGATGCGGTGCGCGTACTCGGCGGCGCGCTTCGGAGGCGTTTCCGCCACCGCTGCGTAAAGGTGCATTCCCTTGCCTCCGGAGAGCCCGGGGTAGGTGGTCAGGCCGTCGGCGGCGAGCACGTCGGCCAGCAGCATCGCGACCTGCGCGCATTCGGCCAGGCCCGCCGGTGAGCCAGGATCGAGGTCGAAGACGAGCCGGTCCACGCCGCGGCGGGCGCCGCGCGGGCCGACCCGCCACTGCGGCACGTGCAGTTCGAGCCCGGCCAGGTTCGCGGTCCAGACGAGCGCCGCAGGCTCGTCGAGCAGCAGGTAGCGGACCGTGTCGCGGCCCTTGGTGCTGTGCGGGGAGTCGAGTGTCACGGTCCTGAGCCAGTAGGGCGTGTTGGCCGGGGCGTTCTTGTTGAAGAAACCCTGCTTCGCCGTGCCGTCCGGGAACCGCTTGAGCGAGACCGGCCGGCCCTCAAGATGCGGCAGCATCACGGGCGCGACGCGATGGTAGTAGTCGATCACCTCGCCCTTGGTGAATCCGCTCTCCGGGAACAGGACCTTGTCGAGGTTGGACAGCCGCAGTTGCCGATTACCGACCCGCACGAGCGTGCTTGCCGATCGGTCCGTCACGGATGGTCCCGATCGGCAAACTCCCCGCGGCGCGCACCGACGATCAATTCATTCATGTCCGGTGGTTACCCGCGCACGACACGGCCAACCGCTCCGACACGCCGATCCACGCTTCCGGCTCCTCCCTCGCCGGAGCTTCTCCGGTGCTCGGTGCTCGGCGGGCGGCGTCCGGCGTTCATGTCGGCGTTGTCAGCGGCGCGCGGGGCCTCTGGTCACCAGCAGCCCGCTGCGGAACGCGGTGTCCACGGCCTGCGCGCGAGACGTCACGCCGAGCTTGACGTAGATCCGGCGCAGGTGCGACTTAATCGTGTGCTGCGACACCCAGAGCTTGCGCCCGACCTGCACGTCCGTCATCCCGACCGCGACGCCCTCAAGCACCTGCACTTCGCGATAGGAGACGTCCGGATTCCAGGCCATCCGCCGGCGCGGGCCGAAGTCGCCGCGGCAGTGCGCAATCGCCACGGCGTGGGCGGAGTTCATCGCGCCGAGGGCGTCGAGGATGTGCGCCATATGGCTCTTGACCGTGTGCCTGGCTATTCCGAGCAACTCGGCCACTTCCTCGTTGGTCTTGCCGTCCGCGATCAGCGCGAGGACCTCGACCTCGCGCGCGGTCAGCGGGCGCCGCAGCCTTCGCGGCCTGGCTTCCTGCGAGTGACGCGCGGCGGCGGGGTTGGCCGGCGCGGCGTGCGGGGCGAGCGCCTCCGCGAGTGTCATCGAGCACCTCCTAGGTCGGCGAGCCGGATCGCCCCGGCTGCCGTCCGGGCCCGGCACCGGCTCCGGGTTCAAAGCAGCGGCCGCAGTACCCCGAGAACGCGAAAGCATGCGCCGCTGATCGGCACGGTGTGCGGCGGCGGCGCTGTCGGATGTCTTGAGGCTCGTCTGTCTTGAGGCTCGTCGTTTCCGTCAGGCTTCTACGCCGTGTCCCGAGACGCTCACCGTCCCGGGACACGGCCATGGCCGCACACTGTCGCCGAAGCCCGACCTCCACAGTCCGACATCCGACGTCTGTCAGGTCTGCCCGCCGCGCGATTCGGAGTCGGTGTCGGAGCCCATGCCGCGCGGTTCCATCCGCTCCGTTCGCTCGGTCGGCTCCACCCGCTCCATCGGGTCCATGCCCATCCGCCGCTCCTCGATCACCGTGGTGTCGTCCACGGTGGTCTCCCGGCCACCGACGAACCCGCCGAGCAGCAGCACGATGCCGCCGGCGAGCGCGAGCCAGGCGCCGGGCTGCATCGTGTGGTACGAGGAGCGGTACACCTCGACCGCGAACATGACGAACAGCGCGACGCCGAGCACCCCGGCGAGCCGGGTCAGCCAGCTGGACCGGTCCACCAGGCCGAGCATCCCGACCAGACCGATCAGCACCGAGATGCCGCCGACCGTCTTGACGATGTCGCTCTGCGTGAAGAACTCGGTCCTGATCAGCGCGTGGTTGCTCAGGTTGACGCCGGTGATGTCGCGCGACCAGTTCAGGAACGCGGAGACGATCAGCGCCGCGCTCCCGATGAGCGTGAACACCAGCCGCCCGAACTCGCCTGACGTATGGGTCGTGGGCACGCTCGATCGATGTATGGTGTGCGTCCCCATCACAGCCACCTCCATCCAGACAAAGCTGTGTGCCGCCCGGATAACCCGACCGGACGCACCCAAACCACACACAGCCCTGCGCGACACCCGGCCGACCCCGCCCGGAAGCGGGATGCGACGTCCGAATCCCGCTAGCACATGGTCGTACGGCGGCGCAGGATAGTGGTCGTGATGAGCCAAGACGCGAAGTACGAGGCGGTACGCGGCCGCGACGCGCGGTTCGACGGCGAGTTCTTCTTCGCCGTGTCGACGACGGGGATCTACTGCCGACCGAGCTGCCCCGCCGTCACGCCCAAGCGTGAGAACGTCGATTTCTTCCCCTCGGCGGCGGCAGCGCAGGGCGCGGGTTACCGGGCGTGCCGGCGTTGCCGTCCGGACGCGGTACCCGGATCGCCGCAGTGGAACGTGCGTGCCGACTCGGTGGGCCGGGCGATGCGGCTGATCGCGGACGGCGTCGTCGATCGCGAGGGCGTCACCGGGCTGGCCACGCGGCTCGGCTACAGCGCCCGGCAATTGCAGCGACAGCTCAACGCCGAGGTCGGCGCGGGTCCGGTGGCCCTGGCGCGGGCGCAACGCGCGCACACCGCGCGGGTACTGTTGCAGACCACGCAGCTGCAAGCTTCCGAGGTGGCGTTCGCCGCGGGCTTCGACAGCGTCCGGCAGTTCAACGACACGATCCAGGCGATCTACGCGCTCACCCCGACGCAGCTGCGCACGGCGCTGCCGAAGAGCCCCGCGAGCGGCACGGAAGGCGGCGTCCCGCTGCGACTTGCGTACCGCGGGCCGTACGCGGCGACGGAGATCTTCGACTACTTGGAGCGGCGCGCGATCGTGGGAGTCGAGGAAGTCGTCGGTGAACGGGGCGCGCGCACATACCGTCGCACGCTGCGGCTTCCGGCGGGCGCCGCAGTGGCGGAGGTCGACGAGCCTGGGCGGGCGGGCGGATGGCTGGAGTGTCGGCTGCATCTCGGCGAGCTGCGCGATCTGACCGCCGCGATCCAGCGGATGCGACGGCTGTTCGACCTCGACGCCGATCCCCACGCTGTGGCCGAGACGCTCGGCGCGGACGCGGTGCTCGGCCCTTTGGTGCAGAAGCGGCCAGGGCTGCGCGCGCCGGGCGCCGCCGATCCGGAGGAACTTGCGGTACGCGCGGTGCTCGGCCAGCAGGTCACGGTCGCGGCGGGTCGCGGACTCGGTACCGCACTGGTCGCGGCGTACGGGCAA
>NZ_DASYZI010000371.1:0-2366 GCF_035946395.1 Actinocrinis sp. | reverse complement strand
GGTACAGGGCTCAGCTCCGCACGGTCCAGCCGCGCTCAGTCAGCCGCGCGCTCAGCTGGCCGGCGGAGTCCGGCGCGACCTGGAGGGTGACCAGGCCGACCGCCTGGCCGGGAGAGTGCTCGATCCGCACGTCCTCGATGTTGACGCCGGCTGCGCCGACGGCCGCGAACAGGCGGGCCAGTTCGCCAGGGGCGTCGCTGATGACGACCGGCACAGCGGAGTAGACCGCACGCGGCGCACCGTGCTTGCCGGGAATGCGGGACTGGCCCGCGTTGCCCCTGCGCAGCAGGTCGATCAGGTTCGTACGGCCGACTTCGCGCTTGTGCGCGTCGTCAGCGGCCAGAGCGCGCAACGCGATGATCGCGCTGCTGAGGTCCGCGGCGTACTCGTCGAGCACGTCGGCCACGGCGGCCGCGTTGGCCGAGAGGATTTCCTGCCACAGCGCCGGATCGCCACCAGCGATCCGGGTCACGTCCCGCACACCCGGGCCGGCGACGCGCGCGGCGTCTTCGGGGGCGTGCTCCAGCCGCGCGGCCATGATCGAGGCGATGACGTGCGGAGCATGCGAGATCAACGCCACGGCGTGGTCGTGGTCCGCGGCGTCCATCACAACCGGCACCCCGCCGCACAGCGAGATCAGCTCCAGCGCGCGGTTGAGCGCGTCTCGCCCGGTGGTCGCGGTCGGGGTGAGCACCCAGGGACGGCCGTCGAACAGATCGTCACGTCCACCGAGTGGTCCGGCTATCTCGCGGCCGGCCAGCGGATGACCCCCGATGTACGTCACCTGGTCGATGCCCTGCGCGAGCGCCGCGTCCAACGGACCGGCTTTCACGGAGGCGACGTCGGTATACGCGGTGGCCAAGTCTCGTCGCTGTGCGTCCTCAAGCACAGCAGCGATGTTTGCGGGCGGGACCGCGATCACCGCGAGGTCGACGCGTTCCGGCGGGTCGCCGATCTTTCCTGCACCGAGCGATGCTGCCGTGCGAACGGCCGACTCATCACGATCGGACAGATACACGGTGACGCCACGGCGGGTAAGGGCAAGCGCCACCGACGTACCGATCAAGCCGGTACCGATGACTGCGGCTGTACGCATCCTGCCTGCCCTGTGCCTTCCCGCTGCGTATCCGGTTACTGCGACGCGTTACCGCGCCGTGCTGTTCTACCGCACTGTGCGTTGCGGTACCGGCTACTGGGCAATATCCCGGCGCAGCGCAGTCGCCCCGCCGAGGTACACGTGCTGGATCTCCTTCTTCGAGCGCAAGGTCTCGATGTGAGCGAGGATGCGCACGACGCGCGGCAGCGCTCCGGGTACCGCTATCTCCGTCGCACACAGCAGCGGGGTGTCCACCAGACCGAGCTCCCGCGCGGCGAGCGCGGGGAACTCGCTCGTCAGGTCGGGTGTGGCGGTGAAGACCATGGAGATCACGTCGTCGGCGGTGACGCCGTTCGCCTCGAACAGCGCGGTGACCAGATCCGCGGTCGCCTTGAGCACGAACTGCCGCTCGTCCGCGTCCACCTGCACCGCTCCGCGCACTGCGCGCACCACCATCGCGGTCACCTCTCCGCCCGCTCACCGTCCGCCGATCAGTCCAGGTCAGCCTAGCGACGCGGACGTCCCACCCGCCAACGTGACGGCTGACCGTCTCAGTGGTCGGTCCACTCAGACGCACGTAGGGCAATATGACGACACCGAAAGGACAGTAATCGCCTGTTAAGCTGGTAGCCCGTGGATGACCGGCCGTTCCCCACCCGGCCAATCGCTCGTAACAACCACGGGAGCCCCACGTTGGCAGTGTCCAGCCGTTCCGCATCCGCGAAGAAAGCGGCACACCCGACCAAGCATCTCTTCGTCACCGGGGGCGTGGCCTCCTCGCTGGGCAAGGGACTGACCGCCTCCAGTCTGGGCGCGCTGCTCAAGGCGCGCGGCCTGCGGGTCACGATGCAGAAACTGGACCCCTATCTCAACGTCGACCCCGGCACCATGAACCCGTTCCAGCACGGCGAGGTCTTCGTGACCGACGACGGCGCGGAGACCGACCTCGACATCGGCCACTACGAGCGCTTCCTCGACACCGACCTGCACGGCTCGGCGAACGTGACCACCGGCCAGATCTACTCCTCGGTGATCGCGAAGGAGCGGCGCGGCGAGTACCTCGGCGACACGGTCCAGGTCATCCCGCACATCACCAACGAGATCAAGTCCCGGATCATGGCGATGGACGGCGCGGACGTCGACATCGTGATCACCGAGGTGGGCGGCACCGTCGGCGACATCGAGTCCCAGCCGTTCATCGAGTCGGCGCGCCAGATCCGCCACGAGCTCGGCCGCTCCAACGTCTTCTTCGTGCACGTCTCGCTCGTCC
>NZ_DASYZI010000370.1:0-12359 GCF_035946395.1 Actinocrinis sp. | reverse complement strand
TTCAGGGCGCGGCGCATGGCGCGTGCGATCGCAAGGCGGAGGTTCGCCTCCAGACTGGTTGTCTGGGGGCGAACCGACAACGCGGCGAGCGTGCGTGACAGGCGCCGCGACCCCGGCCCCACTTCTCAAACACCCCCTAGTACGTGGTACGGGGTGGCACGGCCCTTCGGCGCTACGAGTTCACGGCCTGATCACGGTAGCGCACGATCCGCACGAAGTCCTCCGGGTCCAGGGAGGCTCCGCCGATCAGCGCGCCGTCGATGTCCGGCTGGGCCATGATCCCGGCCGCGTTGGAGCCCTTGACCGAGCCGCCGTAGAGGATCCGGGCCTTCGCCGCGACCTCGGCGCCGTGGCTTTCGGCCAGCCGCCCGCGGATTGCGCCGATGACCTCCTGCGCGTCCTGCGGAGTGGCGACCTCGCCGGTACCGATCGCCCAGACCGGTTCGTACGCGATCACGGTGCGCTCGACCTGCTTGGCCGTCAGGCCGGCGAGCGAGCCGTCGAGCTGCGTCAGGGTGTACTCGACGTGACCGCCGGCCTTGCGCACCTCCAAGCCCTCGCCGATGCACACGATCGGGGCGATGCCGCTGCCGAGCGCCGCCTTGGCCTTCGCGGCCACCAGCTCGTCCGACTCACTGTGGTACTGCCGCCGCTCGGAGTGCCCGACGACGACGTACGCGCAGCCGAGCTTGGCCAGCATCGCCGCCGAGACGTCGCCGGTGTACGCCCCGGAGGCGTGCTGTGAGACGTCCTGCGCGCCGTACTTGATCTTCAGCTTGTCGCCGTCCACCAGGGTCTGCACGGAGCGCAGGTCGGTGAACGGCGGGAGCACCGCGACCTCGACCGCCGCGTAGTCCTTGTCGGTGAGCGAGAAGGCGAGCTTCTGGACGTGCGCGAGGCCCTCGAAGTGGTTGAGGTTCATCTTCCAGTTGCCCGCCATCAGCGGGACGCGGGACTCATCGGCCATGGCTCAGCCCTCCAGCACCGTGATACCCGGGAGGAGCTTGCCCTCCAGGTACTCCAGCGACGCGCCGCCGCCGGTCGAGATGTGGCCGAAGGCGTCCTCATCGCTGTGCCCATTGTCGTCGGAGACGAACCCGAGCTGCCGCACGGCCGCGGCCGAGTCGCCGCCGCCGACCACGGTGAACGCGCCGGAGTCGAGCAGGCCCTGGGCCACGGCGCGGGTGCCGCCGGCGAAGGCCTCCATCTCGAACACGCCCATCGGGCCGTTCCAGAACACCGTCTTGGTGCCCGCGAGCTTCGCGGCGAACAGCTTGCCGGACTCGGGGCCGATGTCCAGGCCCAGCCGGTCGGCCGGGATCGCGTCGGCGGCCACCACCTCGTGCTCGGCGTCGGCGGCGAAGGCGGTCGCGGCGACGATGTCCACCGGCAGCACGATCTCGACGCCGCTGTCCTTGGCCCGCTCCAGGTAGCCGGTGACGGTTTCGAGCTGGTCCTCTTCGAGCAGCGACTTGCCGACCTCGTGGCCCTGGGCCTTGAGGAAGGTGAAGACCATGCCGCCGCCGATCAGGATCCGGTCGGCCTTGTCCAGCAGGTTGTCGATGACGGCGAGCTTGTCGGAGACCTTCGAGCCGCCGAGCACGACCGCGTACGGCCGCTCCACGTTCTCGGTCAGCCGCTTGAGGACGTCCAGCTCCTTGGTGATCAGGTAGCCGGCCGCACTGGGCAAGTCCTCGGCGACGTCGTAGACGGACGCGTGGCGGCGGTGCACGGCGCCGAAGCCGTCGGAGACGAACAGGTCGGCGAAGGCGGCCAGCTCGTCGGCGAACTTGCCGCGCTCGACCGCGTCCTTGCTGGTCTCGGCCGGGTTGAAGCGCACGTTCTCCAGCAGCGCGATCTCGCCGTCCCCGAGGGCCGCGACGGTGGCCTTGGCCGACTCGCCGACGGTGTCCGCAGCGAACGCGACCGGCTTGCCGAGCAGCTCGGCGAGGCGCGCGGCGACCGGCGCGAGCGAGTACTTCTTGTCGGTCTCCGGGTCGCCCTTCGGTCGGCCGAGGTGCGCGGTCACGATGACCTTGGCGCCGCGCTCCAGCAGGGCGCTGAGCGTCGGCACCGAGGCGCGGATCCGGCCGTCGTCGGTGATGCGCGTGCCGTCGAGCGGCACGTTGAGGTCGGCGCGGACGAGCACCCGCTTGCCCGAGACCTCAAGGTCGTCAATCGTCTTCATCGTTTCTCCAGAATGGGGAGGGCAAGGCAGGACCCGCACGACACGCTCACAGTGTGTCGTGCGGGTCCGTCGAGCCGTCACGGCGGGGTGGCTCCGGGAGCCGGCAGTCGTTACGGCAGCGGTTACAGCTGCGCGCCGACGTGCTTGATCAGGTCCACCAGGCGGTTCGAGTAGCCCCACTCGTTGTCGTACCAGCCGACGACCTTGACCTGCGTGCCCTGAGCCAGCGTCAGCTTCGAGTCGAAGATGCAGGACGCGGGGTCGGTCACGATGTCCGAAGAGACGATCTCGTCCTCGGTGTACTTCAGGAAGCCCTTGAGGGAGCCCTCGGACGCGGCCTTCTTGAAGGCGGCGTTGATCTCTTCCTTCGTGGTCTCCCGGGACAGCTCCACGGTCAGGTCGGTGACCGAGCCGACCGGCACCGGCACCCGGAAGGCGAAGCCGTTCAGCTTGCCCTTGACCTCGGGGATGACCACCGGCAGCGCCTTGGCGGCGCCGGAGGAGGTCGGCACGATCGACGAGCCGGCGGCGCGGGCGCGGCGCAGATCGATGGTGCCCTTGCGGGTCAGCGAGATCTGGTCGAGCAGCTGCTGCTCGGTGGTCATCGCGTGGATCGTGGTCATCAGGCCGTGCTCGATGCCGAACTCGTCGAGCAGCACCTTGACCAGCGGGGCCAGGCAGTTGGTGGTGCAGGACGCGTTCGAGATGACGTGGTGCTGGGCCGCGTCGTAGTCCTGCTCGTTGATGCCCATGACCACGGTGATGTCCTCGCCGGTGGCCGGGGCGGAGATGATCACCTTCTGGGCGCCGGCGTCGATGTGCTTGCGGGCGTCCTCGGCCTTGGTGAACAGGCCGGTGGACTCGACGACGACCTCGGCGCCGAGCTCCTTCCACGGCAGCGCGGCGGGGTCGCGCTCGGAGAGGACCTTGATCTGCTTGCCGTTGATGACCAGCGCGGTCTCGCTGGCCTCGACGCTGCCCGGGAACCGGCCGAGGTTCGTGTCGTACTTGAGGAAGTGGGCCAGGATCTCCGGCTTGGCCAGGTCGTTGATGCCGACGATCTCGATGTCGGCGCCGGAGGCCAAGGCGGCCCGGAAGAAGTTGCGGCCGATGCGGCCGAAGCCGTTGATTCCAACGCGGGTCGTCACGAACCGGTCTCCTCGCTTGAGGCACGCCGACGCCGGATAAGGCCTTTGCCGCCCCGGCCCACGACGTGCTGGTGATATCCGTGATAGATAGGCATCAACTTACAGGGGCAAAGGATCGACGATCCAACCGGCCCGGATTATGGTATTACCTGCTGGTAACAGGAGCAGAAAGCCCCCGCAACCTGCCCGATCCCGCTCCAACAGCGGTGTCGGCGGCGGAGGCTACGTTACCCGCCATGAACGAGCCCGACTTCGTGCGCACCACGCGCGCCTCCTACGACACGATCGCCGATGGCTACGCCGAACTCGTGCGCGGCGAACTGGCCGCCAAGCCGCTGGAGCGCGCACTGCTGGCCGCGTTCGCGGAGCTTGTCCACACCGAAAGTCGAGGGCCGGTCGCCGACGTGGGGTGCGGCACCGGACGCGTCACGGCGCACCTGCACGAGCTCGGCGTGCCGGTCTTCGGGATCGACCTGTCGCCCGGCATGATCGCGGTAGCCCGGCGCGAGCACCCCGGGCTGCGCTTCGAGGTGGGCTCGATGCTCGCGCTCGACCTGCCCGACGGCGAAGCCGGCGGCGTGCTGGCCTGGTACTCGACCACCCACGTGCCCGACGACCGGTTGCCGGGGACTTTCGCCGAATTCCACCGGGTCTTGGCCCCGGGCGGCCACCTACTGCTCGCGTTCCAAGTCGGCGACGACGTGCTGCACCTGACCGAAGCAGTCGGTCACACCGTCGACCTCGACTTCCGCCGCCGCGCTCCCGAGCACGTGGCGCGGCTACTGGACGGGGCCGGCTTCGTCACCCGGTCCAGGACATGGCGCGAACGGGACCTCGACGGTCCGTTCCCGGAACGTACAGCGCAGGCCTTCGTACTCGCCCGCAAGCCACCCGCAGCTGCCTGACCTCCCTGGTGGCCTACCTGGCCTGACCACCTGACCACCTGACCACCTGACCACCTGACATAGCGTCAGACAATTCCGACGCTCAATCAATTCCGACGCCGCTCTGCCGCGTGGGCCTGTTAATAATGCACTGTGTGGTAGTCACGACGCCGCACAGGCGCCCCGGTCACTCCGCGCCGACGCCCGCCTCGGCGAACAGTTCCGGAGTCAGGCTGGCCTCGGTGCCGGGCAGGCCGAGCTCTGCGGCACGCCGGTCGGCCAGGGCGAGCAGGCGCCGGATGCGGCCGGCGACCGCGTCCTTGGTCAGCGGCGGCTCGGCCAGCGCGCCCAGCTCCTCCAACGAGGCCTGCCGGTGCTCCAGACGCAGTCGGCCGGCGACGGCCAGGTGCTCCGGGGCCTCCGCGCCGAGGATCTCCAGTGCACGGCCCACCCGCGCTCCCGCCGCTACCGCGGCTCGCGCCGAGCGACGCAGGTTCGCGTCGTCGAAGTTGGCCAGCCGGTTGGCGGTCGCACGCACCTCGCGGCGCATCCGCCGCTCCTCCCAGGCCAGCACCGACTCGTGCGCGCCGAGCCTGGTCAGCAGCGCGCCGATCGCGTCGCCGTCCCGGACCACGACCCGGTCCACTCCACGCACTTCGCGGTTCTTCGCGGACACGCCGAGCCGGCGGGCCGCGCCGACCAGGGCGAGAGCCGCCTCCTGCCCGGGGCAGGTGATCTCCAGCGCCGAGGAGCGGCCGGGCTCGGTCAGCGAACCGTGCGCGAGGAAGGCCCCGCGCCAGGCCGCTTCCGCGTCGCAGACCGCCCCGGAGACCACCTGCGGGGGCAGGCCGCGGATCGGCCGGCCCCAGCCGTCGACCAGGCCCGTCTGCCGGGCCAGCGCCTCGCCGTCCTTGACCACGCGCACGATGTAGCGACTGCCCCGGCGCAGCCCACCGGGCGCCATCACGCCGAGTTCCGAGGTGTGCCCGTAGACCTCGGCGATGTCCTTGCGCAGCCGCCGGGCCGCGGACGCGGTGTCCAGTTCGGCCTCGATCACGATCCGGCCCTGCACCAGATGGATGGATCCGGCGAAGCGCAGCAGCGACGCGGCCTCCGCCTTCCGGCAGCAGGGCTTCACCACGGTGAGCCGGCTCAGTTCGTCCTTGACCGCCGCGGTCATCGCCATCGCCTCTGCGGCCTCCTCGCCTCGCCTGTTTTCGGACCCCCCGGCTTCCCCGGGCGCGCCGACGGAGACGCGGGCCGTCGGCGAAAGATCGCCCGCCCGCGCACCGAAGTAGCGTAACGGCCCGTGCGTCGCGGACCTTCCCCATCCGTTCGCACGTCACTGGTCAGGATGACACTCGAATGGCGCAAAGCGCAGCACCTTGACCGAAACAACACCCGAAAGACATCTGGTTCGGCGCCGGTGCGACGTCGCGCGTTCCAGGTCCGGCTCGGCCCGGCCGTCCACATCCCGCTCTGACGCTACGCCAGGTCCCGGACCGGGTCGCGCACCTGAGCCTGCGTCAGCAGCGGGTGCAGTGCGGCGGCAAGCCGTTCCGGGTCGTGGTAGGGCAGATCTCCGTCGGCGGCGACCGCAGCCGTGTGCACCCGGGCGCCGAGAGCGGCGGCGGCCTTCGCCAGTTGACGCTCCTCCTCGTCGCCGCGTATCGACGTCGGGTCGACCACGATCGCGTCCAGCCGCAAGGCCGGGGCGTGCGCGGTGATCACGGCAAGGTGGTCGGCGGGCGTGTAGCCGTCCGTCTCGCCTTCCTGCGGCACCAGGTTGAGCACCATCATCCGGCGGGCGCGAGTCGTGGTCAGCGCCTCGGCCAGCTCCGGGACCAGCAGGTGCGGCAGCACGCTGGTGAACCAGGAACCGGGCCCGAGAATCGCCCAATCCGCCTCGTGGATCGCCGCGACCGCCTCGGGCACGGCGGGCGGGTTCTCCGGCAGCAGTCGCACCGCCAGCACCTCGCCGGGAGTCTTGGCCAGCGCGTGCTGGCCGCGCACGGTGGTTATCGCGTCCGCGCGGCCCGGGTCGGCGCCGCGCACGGTCGCCTCGATCTCCAAGGGCACCGCGGACATCGGCAGTACCCGGCCCTGCGCGCCGAGCAGCCGTCCGACCAGGTCGAGCGCGCCGACCGGATCGCCGAGCTGCTCCCAGAGCGCCACGATCAGCAGGTTGCCGAGCGCGTGCCCGGCCAGCTGACCGTCGCCGGAGAAGCGGTGCTGGAGCGCGCGGGCCCAGGTGCGTCCCCACTCGTCGTCGCCGCAGAGCGCGGCCAGCGCCATCCGCAGGTCTCCGGGCGGCAGCACGGCGAGCTCGCGGCGGATGCGCCCGCTGGAGCCGCCGTCGTCGGCGACCGTGACCACGGCGGTGAGCCGGTCGGTCACCCGGCGCAGCGCGGAAAGGCAAGCGTGCAGTCCATGGCCGCCACCGAAGGCCACGACGCTGGGCCGGTCCTTCGCTTTGTCGTCGATCACTCGCGTCCCATGTCCCGGTGGACCACCGTGGTGTCCACACCGTCGTCGTTCAGACGCGCCGCGATCTGCTCAGCCATCGCGACACTACGGTGTTTCCCGCCGGTGCACCCTACCGCAAGGGTCAGATAACGCTTTCCCTCCCTTCGGTACCCCGCCGTGATGGTGCGTAGCACGTCGCCGTAGGACTCAAGCAGGTCCTTCGCCCCGGGCTGGGCGAGCACGTACTCGCCGACCTCGGGATCGAGCCCGGTCTTGGGCCGCAGTTCGGGGATCCAGTGCGGGTTGGGCAGGAAACGGCAGTCCACCACCAGGTCGGCGTCGACTGGCAGACCGTACTTGAAGCCGAAGGACATCACCGTGGCGCGCAGCTCGGGCTGCCCGGACTCGGCGAACACGCTCTCCAGCGCGGCGCGCAGTTCGTGCACGTTGCGGCTGGAGGTGTCCAGCACGAGGTCGGCCTCGCCACGCAGCTCGCGCAGCAGTTCGCGCTCATGGGCGATGCCGTCGGTGATCCGGCCGTCGCCCTGTAGGGGGTGCGGGCGGCGGACGTTCTCGAACCGGCGTACCAGCACGTCGTCCGCCGAGTCGAGGAACACGATCCGGTGGCGCAGGCCGCCGGAGTCGATCTGTGCCAGCGACTCGTGCAGGTGCTCGAAGAAGGAGCGGCCGCGCACGTCGACCACCACGGCGATCCGCGGCACGCTCCCCCGAGTGCGCGCGGCCAGGTCGACCATGGTCGGGATCAGGCTGGGCGGCAGATTGTCCACCACGAACCAGCCGAGATCCTCCAGGACCTTGGCGGCGGTGGAGCGGCCAGCCCCCGACATCCCCGAGATGACGACGAGCTCGGGCGGCTCGACCCCGCTCTGGTCGGGCTCAGGTTCCCCTGCGCTCGTCTTTGCAGCACTCACCATCGTCTCTCAGTCCCCCTTGGACTCGGCGTGCCGGTGCGTTGCGGTCACGGGCGGTGCTTATCCTGGCCTGACGACACGCCCGTTTCTTCTCAATTGTCGCTCTCTTCGAGGATTTCACCCGTAGCAGTGTTGATCGCGTACGGCCGGTCGGCCCTGTCGCGGCCGGTGCCGTCCCGGCCCGTCGGGCGGGCCAGCTCCGCGACGATCGAGGCCGCGGTGGCCGGGCCGATGCCCGGCACCTCGGCCAGCTGCTCGGCGGTGGCGGCGCGCAGCGCCTTCACCGACCCGAAGTGTTTCATCAGTGCCTTGCGCCGGGTCTCACCGAGTCCGGGGATCTGGTCGAGGGCGCTGGCGGTCATCGCCTTGGACCGTTTCTGCCGGTGGAAGGCGATGGCGAACCGGTGCGCCTCGTCGCGCACGCGTTGCAGCAGATAGAGCGCCTCGCTCGTGCGCGGCAGGATGACCGGGTCGTCCTGGCCCGGCTGCCAGATCTCCTCCATCCGCTTGGCCAGACCGGCGACGGCGACCTCGTCGATGCCGAGCTCGGCCAGCGCCCGCGCGGCCGCGGCGACCTGTGGCGGGCCGCCATCGACGAGGACCAGCTGCGGCGGGTAGGCGCTGCGGCTGAGCTTCTCGCCGTCGGGGATGTCGTCGGCGCTCTCGGCGTGCGGGAAGCCGCTCGCGGCGTCACCGTTGAGGTTGGTGCCGTTAACGTCGCCACCGTCGCTGACATCACCCGGATCGTCCGGTAGCAGCGCCTCGCCGCGCCGGGACGTCTCCGCGAGGTAGCGGCGGAACCGGCGGGTGAGCACTTCGTGCATGGCGCGCACGTCGTCCTGGCCCTCGAAGGACTTGATGGTGAAGCGGCGGTACTCCGACTTGCGCGGCAGGCCGTCTTCGAACACGACCATGGATGCGACCACGTTCGTGCCCTGAAGGTTCGAGATGTCGTAGCACTCGATGCGCAGCGGAGCCTGGTCCATGGCGAGGGCGTCCGCGATGTCCTGCAAGGCCTGGCTGCGCGTCGTCAGGTCGGAGGCGCGCTTGGTCTTGTGCAGCGCGAGGGCCTGCTTCGCGTTGCGCTCGACGGTCTCCATCAGTGCGCGCTTGTCGCCGCGACGCGGCACGTGCAGTTCGACCCGGCCGGCCGGGTGCGACGAACCGTTGTTCGCCGTGCCGCCGTTCGTCGCGCCGCCCTTTGTCGCGCGCAGTGCGCTGAGCCAGGCGTCTATCGCGGCGCTGTCCTCGGGCAGCGCGGGCACCAGGATTTCGCGCGGCACCGCCTCGCCGGACTGGTCGCCGTAGAGTTGCTGGAGGAAGTGCTCGACCAGGCCGCCGGTGTCCAGTTCCTCGACCCGGTCGACCACCCAGCCGCGCTGGCCGCGCACCCGGCCGCCGCGCACGTGGAAAACCTGCACCGCGGCTTCGAGCTCGTCCTCGCTGATGCCGACCACGTCCGCGTCGGTGCCGTCGCCGAGCACGATGGCGTTGCGTTCGAGGACCCGTTGCAAGGCGGCAAGGTCGTCGCGAAGGCGCGCGGCCTTTTCGAATTCGAGCAGCGCGGCGGCTTGCCGCATCTCGGTCTCCAGCCGCTTGGTGTACGCGGCGGTGTGCCCGGCGAGGAACGCGCAGAAGTCGTCGACGATCCGGCGGTGCTCCTCGGCGCTGACCCGCTCGACACAGGGTGCTGAGCACTTGCCGATGTAGCCGAGCAGGCAGGGCCGGTCGGACAGCTGCGCGCGCCGATAGACGCCGTTGGAGCAGCTGCGCATCGGGAAGACCCTCAGCAGTGTGTCAACGGTCTCGCGGATCGCCCAGGCGTGGGCGTAGGGACCGAAGTACCGCACGCCCTTGCGTTTCGGGCCGCGCATGACCTGCACGCGCGGAATCTCCTCGCCGACGGTGACCGCGAGGCTGGGGTACGACTTGTCATCGCGGTACCGGACGTTGAACCGCGGGTCGAACTCCTTGATCCAGGCGTACTCCAACTGAAGCGCCTCGACCTCGGTGGTCACCACGGTCCACTCGACCGCGGCGGCGGTGGTCACCATGGCCTGGGTCCGCGGGTGCAGCGCGGCGAGGTCCTGGAAGTAGTTGGACAGCCGCGAGCGCAGGTTCTTGGCCTTGCCGACGTAGACGACGCGGCCGTGCGGATCGCGGAACTTGTAGACCCCTGGCTGGGTGGGGATCGAGCCGGGGGCCGGCCGGTAGGTCGCCGGATCGGTCACGTCCCCACCCTAGTGCTCAGAAGTGACACCGCACCGAGGGATGTCCGCGGGATGAACCGGGGCGTCACACGCTTGTTCGTCCGCCTCTTCGCGACGCCCCGGCTTTTCCTCGGTGGAGGGTCAGGAAGCCAGGAAGATCTGCCCGCCGGACACGGTGATCTGCTTGGCGGCCAGCGGGCTGGGCGCCGGGCCCTGGACCACCGAGCCGTCCTTGGCGCTGTAGATGGAGCCGTGGCAAGGGCACATGATCTGATTGTTCGACACGGAGCCCACGGTGCAGCCCTGGTGGGTGCAGATGGCGGTGAATGCCTTGTAAGTGCCGGCGGCGGGCTGGGTGATCACGGTCCCGCCATCCGCAGTGACGACCGTTCCGCCGTCCACCGGTACGTCCGAGGTCTGGGCCAGGGCGCCGCCGCCCGAACCACTCGAACTGGAGGACGCGGACGGCGATGAGCCGCCACCGGCCGGTGCGCTGGACGCCGGGGTGTCGCCGGACGACGCGTTGTTGCTCGACGAACTGCTGCACGCGGCGGCGGTCAGACCGGCGGCGACGACGGCGCCACCCACCCCGGCCACACGCAGCACCGTTCGGCGGCTCGAACCATGGTTGGCCTCGGTCTCGTCGGCGGCCTGGTGCTGGGTCACTTCCAGGGTCATCGGGTTTCCTTCCGCGGATAACGGTGTCGGGCGACAGGGTACCCACCCTTGTCGCCCGACATTGTCACGATGCCCTGTAGAACGCACGGCCGCGATGATCGGTTCAGGCGCCCGGCCGATTCACCTGGAATATCAGTAAATGCTTGGGTTCATCGCCACCCGGCCCAATTTGCGGCCTGATCTCCCGATCTCCCGCTCGCCCTCAGCTCTTGAGGATCTCCTTGAGGAAGCGGCCGGTGTGCGACGCCTTGATCTTCGCCACTTGTTCCGGGGTGCCCTCGGCGACCACCCGGCCGCCGCCGCTGCCGCCCTCGGGGCCCATGTCCACGATCCAGTCGGCGGTCTTGATGACGTCCAGGTTGTGCTCGATCACGATGACCGTGTTGCCGCTCTCCACGAGCCGGCCGAGCACGCCGAGCAGCTTGCGGATGTCCTCGAAGTGCAGGCCCGTGGTGGGCTCGTCGAGCACGTAGATCGTCCGCCCGGTGGAGCGCCGCTGCAATTCGGAGGCGAGCTTGACCCGCTGCGCCTCCCCGCCCGACAGCGTCGGGGCCGGCTGCCCGAGCCGCACGTAGCCCAGGCCCACATCCACCAGCGTCTTCAGGTGCCGGTGGATGGCGGGGATGGCCTCGAAGAACCCGCAGGCCTCCTCGACCGGCATGCCCAGCACGTCGGCGATCGTCTTGCCCTTGTAGTGCACCGCCAGCGTGTCGGTGTTGTAGCGGGCGCCGTGGCACACCTCGCACGGAACATACACATCAGGCAGGAACTGCATCTCGATCTTGATGGTGCCGTCCCCGGCGCACGCCTCGCACCGGCCGCCCTTGACGTTGAACGAGAACCTGCCCGGCTGATACCCGCGCACCTTCGCCTCGGTGGTCTGCGCGAACAGCCTCCGCACGTGGTCGAACACCCCGGTATAGGTGGCCGGGTTGGACCGCGGCGTCCGCCCGATCGGCCCTGGTCCACGTGCACCACCTTGTCCAGCTGCGCCATGCCGGTCACCCGGGTGTGCTTGCCGGGCACGATCCGGGTGCCGTGCAGCTGCTTGGCCAGCGCGCTGTAGAGGATGTCGTTGACCAGGGTCGACTTGCCCGACCCCGACACGCCGGTGACCGCGATGAAACACCCCAGCGGGAACGCCACGTCGATGCCGCGCAGGTTGTGCTCGGCGGCGCCCCGGACCACGACCTCCCTGCCCGCCGACCGCCGCCGCCGCGCCCGGGGCACCGGGATCACCTCGCGGCCGGTCAGGTACGCGCCGGTCAGCGAGTCCGCGCAGCCCAGCAGCTCGGCCAGCGGGCCGGACACCACGATGTGGCCGCCGTGCTCGCCCGCCCCCGGCCCGATGTCCACCACCCAGTCGGCCGCGCGGATGGTGTCCTCGTCATGCTCGACCACGATCAGCGTGTTGCCCAGGTCCCGGAGCCTGATCAGCGTCTCCAGCAGCCGGTGATTATCCCGCTGGTGCAGCCCGATCGACGGCTCATCCAGCACGTACAGCACCCCCACCAGGCCCGAGCCGATCTGCGTCGCCAGCCGGATCCGCTGCGCCTCCCCGCCCGCCAGCGTCGCCGACGCCCGGTCCAGCGTCAGGTCGTCAAGCCCCCCATCCAGCAGGAAGCCCAGCCTGGCGTTGACCTCCTTGAGTATCCGGCCCGCGATCTGCTGGTCCCGGTCGGACAGCTCGAGCTCGAGCAGCCTCTTGGCCAGCTCGCCGATCGGCAGCGCGCAGAACTCGGCGATGGACTTGCCGTCCACGGCCACCGCGAGGGATACCGGCTTCAGCCGGGCCCCGCCGCAGGACGGGCAGGGCACCTCGCGCATGTACCCGGCGTAGCGCTCCCGGCTGG
>NZ_DASYZI010000369.1:0-3328 GCF_035946395.1 Actinocrinis sp. | reverse complement strand
CCCCGGCGAGGGTACCCAGGCCAAGCGCCGCGCCCACGCGGCCGTCGTCGACTACCTCATCCCGCCGATGGCCCGCGCCGACAGCTACGGCGACCTGGCGAAGCTTGAGCAACTGCTCGACGAGTACGCCACCGTCCAGGCCCTCGACCCGACCAAGACCCCCGTACTGCGCACGCAGATCTGGGAACTGATCACCACCGCGCAGCTGCACCACGACCTGCATCAGGACTCGATGCCCGCCGCGGACGCGTTCGACGACTTCGTCCTGCACGTCGACGGCTACCTGTGCGAGATCAAGGACGTGCAGATCCGCGACGGCCTGCACGTGCTCGGCCGCGCACCGGAGGGTGAGGAACTGGTCAACGACGTGCTCGCCATCCTGCGTGCCCGGCAGGTCTTCGGCGGCACGGCAGGGTTCGAAGGCCGTGGGGGAGCGCTTCCAGGCCTGCGCCGCGCCTTGGCCGACGCCCGCGGCCTGCCGGAGGACGCCGAAACCGACCCCGCCCACGTCGACGAGCTGGAAGCCGAAGCCAGAACCCTGATCGAGGCCCTGGCCGCCGCCGACTGGAACCCCGACGCCCTCCCAACCCTGCATCCCGCATCCCCCTCAGTCCCAGATAACAGGCCCAACGACCGTAAGGTCGCCAGTCCCGCCACCGCCAGTCCCGCCAGCCCTGTTACTGCCACCAGCGCCACCGAGGCCAGCCGCGCCCCTGCCACCGCCGCCGAGACTGTCACCGTCACCACCGCCGACGTTGCGGAAGTCACGAGCGTCAGCAGCAGCCTCATCACCACTCCCGACATCTCCGCCATCCTCCGCTTCGCTGCCCGCGAAGTCGTCCCGCGGTTGCGTCGCACCACCGACGAGATCGACAACATCCTGCGCGCCCTCGACGGCCGCTACGTTCCGGCCGGCCCCTCCGGCTCGCCGACCCGCGGCCTCGTCAACGTCCTGCCGACCGGCCGCAACTTCTACTCGGTGGACCCGAAGGCGATACCGTCGCGCAACGCCTACGACGTGGGCAGCGCGCTCGCCGAGTCCCTGCTTGCCCGGCATCTGGCCGATACGGGCTCCTATCCGCGCTCTGTGGGCATCACCGTGTGGGGCACCAGTGCGATGCGCACTCAGGGTGATGACATCGCCGAGATCCTCGCGCTGCTCGGCGTCGAACCGGTATGGGACGCCGCGTCACGCCGCGTCACCGGCTTCGAGATCATCCCCGCCGAACGGCTCGGACGCCCGCGCATCGACGTGACCGTGCGCATCTCAGGATTCTTCCGTGACGCGTTCCCGCACGTCGTCTCCCTCATCGACGACGCCATCCGCGCCGTAGCGGATCTCGACGAACCCGCCGAGGCCAACCATGTCAAGGCGCACGCCGACGCCGACCAAGCGGCCCACGGCGACCGTCGCCGTGCCACGACCCGCATCTTCGGTTCGAAACCCGGCGCGTACGGCGCCGGCCTGCTCCCGCTGATCGACGCGCGCAACTGGAGCAGCGACGCCGACCTCGCCGAGGTCTTCGCCGTGTGGGGCGGCTACGCCTACGGCCGCGAACTCGACGGCCGCGAAGCGCGCGCCGACATGGACGCCGCGTTCCGCCGCATCGAAGCCGCCGCGAAGAACCAGGACACCCGCGAACACGACATCGTCGACTCCGACGACTACTTCCAGTACCACGGCGGCATGGTCGCCTACGTCCGCGCCCTGACCGGAGCGTCCCCGGCCGCATACGTTGGCGACTCGGCTGTCCCCGATACAGTCAAGACCCGTACACTCGCCGAAGAGACCCACCGCGTCTTCCGCTCCCGCGTCGTCAACCCCAAGTGGATCGCGGCGATGCAGCGGCACGGCTACAAGGGCGCGTTCGAACTGGCCGCGACCGTCGACTACCTGTTCGGCTACGACGCGACAGCCGGCGTCGTGGATGACTGGATGTACGAGAAACTCGCCGCCGCCTACGTCTTCGACGAGACCAACGCCGAGTTCATGCGCCGATCCAACCCCTGGGCCCTGCGCGGCATCGCCGAGCGTCTGCTCGAAGCCGCCGACCGCAAGCTCTGGTCAGTGCCCGACCCCGACACCCTCGACCGCCTGCGCGACGTCTACCTCGACCTGGAGGGCGATCTCGAAGGCGACTAGACAGCACAGCGGATCATGGGTGGTGCGGTGAGCGAACCTTCACTCGAAGTGATGATCTCTCAAGTGATCGACGAGAGATGTGGGTAAAGCTCCCTAGAGTGGTTTCATGACCACGATCACAGAACGTCCAGCTACGCTGAGCGAGAAGCCCCGACGCGGCGGCTCACGCTCGGTCGACAGGAGGCGTGCCGTGGGAGTACCGGCGATGCTGCACGAGCAGCTCGAACTCTCCAAGCCAGCTTATGAGCTGTGGTTGGAAGGACAGCTGCACAAGGAACTCGGCATCCCGGACGACGGAAGAACTCGCATCGAGATCATTGGAGGCGAGATCGTCGTGTCTCCCGGCCCGCTGTTCCACCACGCCCGCATTGTCACGGACATTCAGACTGCATTCATCCTGAAGCAGGGGCCTGCACCGGACTACCCGTGGCGCTGCGTTCAAGTCATGGACTTCAACCTCCCCCGTATCGAGGATGGGTACATTCCTGACCTGATTGTGCTGCCTACGAGCGAGTACGAAGATCCGTCCAACGCGAATGCTCAGCATCTGACCGCGAAGAAGATTGGAATAGCGGTCGAGGTTACGTCCAAGTGGACCGCAGCGGATGACCGCGAGCCGGGGCGCAAGCGCGTCCGGCCCACCAAGTGGAACGGCTACGCTCATGAGGAGGTCGAGTACTACCTCCTCGTCGATCGGGCGCCGGACAAGGCGAAGGTGACATTGTTCACTGAGCCGAATCCTGCGCGCGGCATGTATCTCAGTGAGCAGTCCTGGGCGTTTGGTGAACCCGTCATGCTGCCGCAGCCGTTCGGCGTCGAGATCCCAACCAGCGCCTGGGAACCCTGGGAGGAGGATCAGGGGCAGTAGGGGTGTGAACCGGGCGTCGCCGTGCGGTTATGCTCTAGACGACGGCCTTGGAGGAATCCGGTGCTGGTCGGTCGGGCGCTGTGCTGCGGTTCGCAGACACGCGCGCGTCGGCCCAATCCGGAGCGGTCCCGCCACTGTGGGCGCAGCCGCGCGTCACCGTGTCACATGGTTGGCACGGTGCGCGACTCGCGAGCCAGGAACTCCCGGCCGTCCGATGTTCCCTATTTCGTTCGGGCGTGGGCTCCCGCGAGAAGGAAGGCACCTCACTGTGGCCATAGCCGCATCGACCGCGGCGGTTACCGGTTCCGCACACGCTG
>NZ_DASYZI010000368.1:0-5085 GCF_035946395.1 Actinocrinis sp. | reverse complement strand
GGCGGGATCACCAGCAGCACGCGGTCTCCGACGTGCTTGCCGACCAGGCCCTCGTCCCAGCCCTTGATGACCTTGCCGGCGCCGATCACGGTACTGAAGGCCTGCTTGTGGGTGAACGACGAGTCGAAGGTCTTGCCGGTGTTCCAGTCCACACCGGTGTACTGCATCACCAGGGTCCGGCCGTTGCCGATCACCTCGCCGGCGCCCTGGATGAGCGTGTCGGCGACCAGGGCGGCCGGCGGCTTCGCGCCCGCCGGGATGGTGACCTGGGGGTTGCCGCTGCCCGGATCGCCGCTCACTGCCGGCAACCCGGCTCCCGCCTGCGCGCCCTGCTTGCCGGTGATGTCGGCGGTCGCCGGGTATCCGGCGACGACGTCGAGTACGAAGATCAGGTCGTCGTTCGGTCCGACTCCGGCCTGCGCGTTGCCCTGGCTGCCGAAGGCCTGCGCGGGCGGGGCCACGACCTCGATCCGGCTGCCGACCTTCGCTCCGACCAGCGCGGTGCCCCATGCGGGCAGCAGGCCGCTCGATCCGAGCGTGACCACCTGCGGCTGGTTCGGCGTCTTGCCGCCGTCGGTCGAGTAGGTGTCGCCGAGCTGCTTGGCGCCGGTCCAGTTCATCACCGTGTAGTTGACCGCCGCCAGCTCGCCGTTGGCCAGCGCCGTGCCGCTGCCCTGCACGAGCACCTTGGTCTCCAGCGAGGTCGGCGCGGCGGCGCCGGAGGGCAGGGTGATGACGGCTTTCTGCCCGACCGCGCCGGTCACCTGCGGCAGGCTGCCGCCGCTCTGGCCGGAACCGGAGGACGAACTACAGCCCGCCAGCGCCAGCGCCAATCCGAGCGGCACCGCCGCCACGGCGGCAGCCCTCGCCGATCTCGGCGACGTCCTCGACCCGGCCCGCCGGGCGCTCATCTTTTCTTCACGTAGCACGGGCCCAACCCTACAAGGCCGCTACATGGAGGCGATGAGTTTCTCCACGCGTTCGTCCACGGAGCGGAACGGATCCTTGCACAGGACGGTGCGCTGCGCCTGGTCGTTGAGCTTGAGGTGCACCCAGTCCACGGTGAAGTCCCGGCGCTGCTCCTGGGCCCGCTTGATGAACTCGCCGCGCAGCTTGGCCCGGGTGTTCTGCGGCGGCACCGACTTGGCCGCGAAGATGTCCAGGTCACGAGCCGTACGGTCGACCGCTCCACGTCGCTCCAGCAGGTAGTACAGTCCGCGGCGGCGGCTGATGTCGTGGTACGCCAAGTCCAGCTGCGCTATCCGCGGATGCGAGATCGGCAGGTCGTGCTTCTCCTGGTAGCGCTGGATCAGCCGGTACTTGATCACCCAGTCGATCTCGCGCTCGATCTTGCTCAGCTCGCCCTGCTCGATCGCGTCCAGGGTGCGCTCCCACAGCTCCAGCACCCTGGCCACCGGCGCAGTGCGCAGGTCGCGCCGCTCGGCGAAGTCGGCAGCCTTGGTCAGGTACTCGCGCTGGATCTCCAGCGCCGAGACCTCGCGGCCGTTGGCCAGCCGGATCTTGCGCTGCCCGGTCAGGTCGTGCGAGACCTCGCGGATGGCCCGGATCGGGTTCTCCAGCGTCAGGTCGCGCATCACAAGACCGGCCTCGACCATCCGCAGCACCAGGTCGGTGGCGCCGACCTTGAGCAGCATCGTGGTCTCGCTCATGTTCGAGTCGCCCACGATCACGTGCAGCCGCCGGTAGCGCTCGGCGTCGGCGTGCGGCTCGTCCCGGGTGTTGATAATCGGCCTGGAGCGGGTCGTCGCGGAACTGACGCCCTCCCAGATGTGTTCGGCGCGCTGGCTGACGCAGTACACCGCGCCACGCGGGGTCGGCAGCACCTTTCCGGCGCCGCAGATCAGCTGACGGGTCACCAGGAACGGGATGAGCACGTCGGCCAGCCGGGAGAACTCCCCGTGCCGGGTGACCAGGTAGTTCTCGTGGCAGCCGTAGGAGTTGCCGGCCGAGTCCGTGTTGTTCTTGAACAGGTACACGTCGCCGGCGATGCCCTCTTCGTGGAGCCGTCGCTCGGCGTCCACGAGCAAGCCTTCGAGGATCCGCTCCCCCGCCTTGTCGTGCACCACCAGTTCCTCGACGGAGTCGCACTCCGGGGTGGCGTACTCCGGGTGCGAGCCGACGTCCAGGTACAGCCGAGCGCCGTTGCGCAGGAACACGTTCGAGGAGCGCCCCCAGGAGACCACGCGGCGGAACAGGTACCGGGCCACCTCGTCCGGGGACAGCCGCCGCTGCCCACGGAACGTGCAGGTGACACCGTATTCGTTCTCTAGTCCGAAGATCCGACGGTCCATCGGTTTCCCCACCGCCTCTGTCCCTAGGGGAGTATGTGGACTCTTAGAAGTACCTATCCACTGCCGCGAAGTCCCAACCGGAACCCCGCAGACCCTCAGTCCTCCGGACCGTCGTGGCCCTCCTCCTCGTCCAGCACGCCGTCGATGTCCTCCAGGATGTCGCCCTGCTCACCTGAGCCACCGGAAGCGCCACCCGCAGCCGATCCGCTCGCATCGACGCCGCTGTCCTCCTCGGCGCCACCGCCGTTCCCATTCCCATTCCCGTTCTCGGCGAACGCGGCCTCGTCCGCGCCCGGCTCGTCGGCCAGCAGCCGCGCGAGTTGAGCGCCGACCAGACGGCGGAACTTGCGGTCCCGCTGCCGGTTGCGGTCCAGCACCGCGACTTCGAGCTGAGTCGGCGACAGCTCGCGCGTCTCGGTGCCGTCGCGCCCGAGCGCCGCGACGGCCGTGCGCAGGGCGGCGCCGAGGTGAGCACCCTCGGTGTAGCTGCCTTCGAGCACCCCGCTGACCGCGTCGGCCGCGCCGCCGATCACCACGAAGCCGTGCGCGTCGGCCACCGAGCCGTCGTAGGTCAGCCGGTAGATCTGGTCCTGCTCGGGCCGGTCGCCGACCTCCGCGATGATCAGCTCGACCTCGTAGGGCTTGCCGCCGGCCTCGGAGAAGATCGTGCCGAGGGTCTGCGCGTAGGCGTTGGCCAGGCCGAGGGCCGAGACGTCCCGGCGGTCGTACAGGTAGCCGCGGGTGTCGGCGAGCCGTACGCCGGCCTGCCGCAGGTTCTCGAACTCGTTGTACTTGCCGGCCGCCGCGAAGCCGACCCGGTCGTAGATCTCGCTGATCTTGTGCAGCACCCGGGACCGGTTCTCGGCGACGAACAGGATCCCGCCGTCGTAGTTGAGCACCGCGACCGAGCCGCCGCGCGCGATGTTCTTGCGCACGTAGTCGGCCCGGTCCTTCATCAACTGCTCGGGCGACACGTAGAACGGGGTCGTCATGGATTCCTCGTCGTCTGTCGATCTGCGAAGGGGTCGGACGTCAGCGCAGCGGGGCCTGCGGGCCGTCGGGCGAGCGGTGCCGCGCGTCGACGACCTCGTGGACCAACTCGGAGACCTCGTCCTCGGGCAGCCGCCGGTAGCCGTCCTCGGTCACCGTGGCGATCACCGGGTAGATGCGCCGGGTGGTGTCCGGGCCGCCGGTGGCCGAGTCGTCGTCGGCCGCGTCGTAGAGCGCCTGGATCGCCACGGTGGCCGCGCCGACGGGGTCCAGGTCGGAGCGGTACAGCTTCTTGAGCGCGCCGCGGGCGAACACCGAGCCCGAGCCCACCGAGTAGAAGCCGTGCTCCGGGTACTGGCCGCCGACCGGGTCGTAGCTGAAGATCCGGCCCTCGCCGGTCTCCAGGTCGTAGCCGGCGAACAGCGGCACGACCGCCAAGCCCTGCATCGCCATGCCGAGGTTGCCGCGGATCAGCGTGGCCAGCCGGTTCGCCTTGCCGTCCAGCGAGAGCTCGACGCCCTCGATCTTCTCGTAGTGCTCCAGCTCGACCTGGAACAGCTTGACCATCTCCACGGCGATCCCAGCGGCGCCGGCGATGCCGACGGCCGAGTACTCGTCGGCCGGGAACACCTTCTCGATATCGCGCTGCGCGATCATGTTCCCCGCGGTCGCCCGCCGGTCACCGGCCATCAGCACGCCGCCCGGGAACGTCATCGACACGATGGTGGTCCCGTGCCGCACATCCAGATGCACGGCGCCGCCCCCAGCCCCAGCCGCGCCGAGCGCGGCCGCTCGCCGCCCCGGCAGATACTCCGGGTTGTAGGCCGCGAGGAACTCGGTGAACGACGACGTGCCGGATTGCATGAAGGCGCCGCCCATCAGGCCGCCGCGAAGCGGTACCTGCTGACCTGGAAACCGTCCAGCCCCTTGCCCTTCCACGAGCTCCCTCTCATCAGATAGTCGACCGCGCGGCCCAGACTGCGCAGATCGTCCCGGAAGTTGCCGAGTCCCTGGTTGCAGTTGAAGCACAGGATGCCTCGTACCCTACCCGTCCCGTGGTCGTGATCGACATGTTCCGGGTCGGGCTTATCACAGATCAGACACTTGTTGTCCTGGTCGGCGAGCATGCACTCCACGTCCGCGACGCCGATCCCGTAGCGATGCCGCAAGTGGTACTCGCGCCGGTCTCCATGGACCTTGATCCGGCTGGCGACCACCCGGGCCTGGAAACAAGGCTTGCAGTAGGAGTTTCGACCGCTGGCTTTGCGGGTGGCGATCGGGAAGTCATCCACCGCTTTGACCTCCTCGCAGTCACGGCACCACTTCATGCCTTCGGGCACCTGCGGCGCCGTGACGCGCTTCACCACCGGAGGCAACCCCTGCCTCTCGCGCCGGCGAGCGCGATACCGCTCATTCCGAATCGACCCGCAGGGTTTGCAATACACCCCATAACCGTCTTTCGCGTGCGCCCAACGCCAGAACTCACTGACCGGCTTGGTCTCGCCACAGTCCCTACAGCGCTTCCCCTCGGTCGTTTCCACCATGACCCCCGCTTATCTGTACTCTGATTACTTAAAGTTATATCCGCAGGTCAGACAGCGTGTCACTCGCCGCCTTTCTGGACGAATCCCCTCACAAATGACTCCGCGTCCGTCTCCAGGACCTCGTCGATCTCGTCCAGGACGTCGTCGACGTCCTCGGACAGCTTGGCGTGACGGTCCTTCAGGTCGCTGGTCTCGTCGACGAATTCCTCGTCGGTTTCCTCGGTGTGCTTGGAGGCGCG
>NZ_DASYZI010000367.1:0-30883 GCF_035946395.1 Actinocrinis sp. | reverse complement strand
CTCGGACCAGAACATGCCGACCGACCAGGCATCTTCAGGGAACGTCACGTGTTCCAGGACCGTCACCGCCGGGATGTCCCACCACCGCATTGGCCGCAGTACTGCGCGTGTCGACCGCTGTACACGCGTTTGCGGGGCAGGAGGGTCGGCCGAATGCGGTTCCGCCGTTCCGCTGCCGCCGCTCGTCGCGGCACTCACCGCAACGCCGGCTGGCTCACCGGCTTACGCGCGCCCGGTTCGACGGCGTCCGGACGGCGCAGGTAGAGCGGCACGGGCGGTAGGAGCGCGGTGTAGCCGTCGGGTGTGGAGGTGGGTGTGAGTGTTGGTGTGGGTGTGGAGGTGGGTGCGAAGGGTGCTGTCAGTCGACGGACCGTCAAGTCGGCTAGGTCGGCGGCGGTGGGTAGCGTGGGGGCGATTGGGATCGGGAGGGAATCCGGGTACTTCACCGGCCCTTCACCAGCCACCGGCAGGCCGGCCACCTCGGGCGCGACCGCGTGCGGCCAGTCCACCGCAGGGTCGGTCACCCGCCGGTCCGGGGCCGCGTAGCGGGCCCAATAAACCTCGCGGCGACGCGCGTCGGTGGCGACCGCGAACGGCCCGTCGTGCCGCACCGCCCAGGCGAGGATGTCCAGCGTGCACACCCCGTGCACGGCGATGCCGAGCGCGTCGGCGAGCGCCTGTGCGGTCACCAACCCGACCCGAAGCCCGGTGAACGGGCCGGGCCCGACTCCGACCGCCACGTCGGTCAGGTCGTGGCGTGAGCATCCGGCCTGCGCAAGCACCGTGCGGATCCCGGGCGCTAGCAGTTCTCCATGGCGGCGGGCGTCGACCTCGGTGTGTTCGGCGAGGGTCCGGGTTCCATCGTGTAGCGCGACGGTCACCGCCGGGGTCGCAGTGTCAAAAGCCAGGAGGAGCACGTGAGCCATTATTGCCCTACCCGGCATGCAATCAGGTACGGCTTCCCGGCCCGTGCGGCATGATGGGTCACCGAATCTTGTCCTCAGGGACGCCGGTTCCGAGAGTGGCCGCTCTTCGACGTTGGCCAGATTGGACGCAGCGATGGGTAGACGCGGCATCGGGTCACGCGGCGCCGGACCGTCGGCCGGACCGTCGCAGTACGCTTCGGCACGCCCGCAGTCCGGCTCGCGCGCCGCGCCGAAGAAGCCCGGCCACGGCGCGACGTACTCGGTCCTCGTGATGACCGCCGCCTCGCTGGTCGGCGTGGCGGTGCTGGCCGCGCAGGCCGCGGCGACCGCGCCGAAGGTGTCGAGCAGCGCGATAGCCAAGACCGGCGGCACCGTCTCCACCCCGCAGGCCAAGGGCGGAACGCCTGCTGCGTCCGGCACGCATTCCAACGCCACGGCGCTGCCCGCGAACTCCGGCTCGGGGCCGCGCATCGTCTACGGCGAGGCCGCCAGGCGCGTGTGGCTGGTCTCCGCGTCCAACGCGGTGGTACGCACCTTCGTCGTCGTGCCCGGCACGGTGACCGCTCCGACCGGCAACTTCAGCGTGACGAACCGACTGAGCTCGGCGGCGGGCACGGACGGGACGCCGGTGCAGTACGTGGTGCTGTTCAACAAGGCCAGGGTCGACGGAAGCTCCACGGCCTTCGGCTTCGACGCGGTGGCCAACGTGACGGGCATGCCGCCCGCACCGACCGCGCGCACCGGCGGCGTCCGGATGACCCAGGCTGACGCCCAGGCGCTGTGGACCTTCTCCAACTTCGGCACGGTTGTCGTGGTCATGCCGTGAGCATGGGCTAGGCGAAGCGGGCTGCGAGGTCGGCGCCGTGTGCGGTGATCGTGATCAGGCGCGCCTCGTCGGTGGCAGTGTCGGCGTCAGCGGACGGGCTCGCGCGGGCGATCCGGATCTCCAGCCGCTCGCCTGCCAGCACCTCGGCCTTGCCCTCGCCCCACTCGACCACGGTGACCGAGTCCTCCACCGAAGCGTCCAGATCCAGGTCGTCCAGCTCGGCGAGCGAGCCGAGCCGGTAGGCGTCCACGTGCACCAGCGGCGCCCCGCCGACCAGGGACGGATGTACGCGCGCGATCACGAAGGTCGGCGACGTGATCGGGCCGCGCACGCGCAGTCCCTCGGCCAGGCCCTGGGTGAACGTGGTCTTGCCCGCGCCCAGTTCGCCCGAGAGGATTACCAGATCGCCTGCACGCAACCGCTCGCCGAGCGCACGGGCGACCTCCTGCGTCCGCCGCGCCGTTTCCGCCCGAACCTGATCGACCACGGTGACTTCCACGGTGCTGAATCCTAGACGTGCCGAATCCCAGACGTGCTGCATCCCGGGGATCGCGCTACGAGGCGTTCGACGACTCGTCGAGGCGCGCCTCGACTCGGTCCACCAGCCTGCGCAGCGCGCTGTTCACCTCGTCCGGATGCTCCAGGATCACCACGTGCCCGGCGTCCTGCACGATCACGAAGTCGGCGTCCGGGATCGCGTCGGCCATCGCCCGGCTGTGCTTGAGCGGCAGCAGCAGATCGTGGTCCGCGGCGAGCACCAGCGCCGGGACGCGGTCGAACACCGGGAGCGCGTCGGTCTTGTCGTGCACCCGCAGCGCGGTGAAGAAGCGGGCGATCACCTCGATCGGCGTCGACTCGATCAGCTCCTGCACGAACCGCACGACCGACTCCGGGGCGTCCGATCCGAACGCGTAACGCCGCGTCAGCACCAGCCCGACGTCGCCGCCGGCCCGCCGGCCGCGCTCGACCAGCGCGCGCTGCTTCGTGAGCAGGTCGAACATGCCGGGCGCGGTGCGGTGGAAGAGCTTGGCGGCCAGCCTCGGCAGCCCGAACTCAAGGCCGCTGATCTCCCCGGCAGAGGTCGACATCAGCGCCACGCCGACGATCCGGTCGCCGAACAGCTCCGGATGCGTCTCGGCCAGCGCCATCATCGTCATTCCGCCCATCGAGTGACCGATGAGGATGATCGGACCGGTCGGACAGGTCGCCTCGATCACCGCGTACAGGTCCTCGCCGGTAACCTCGACCGACAGTTCGGTGTCCGGCCGCAGCCGGTCCGAGCGGCCGTGGCCGCGCTGGTCCCAGAACACCATCCGGTACTCGCCGGAGAACTCCGCGCGCTGGTGGTGCCAGCAGTCCTGGGGCAGGCAGAAGCCGTGGGTGAACAGCAGCGTCGGGAACTCGCGCAGGCCGGGACGTCCCGCTCGCGTGGCCGGGACGCGCCGGCCGGCCCGCCGCCAGTCCACGGTGCGCGGCCAGCCGAAGGGATCGTCGACCTCGACGTAGAGTTCGGTGCCGTCGGCCGCCATCACGGTCTGCGGAACCCCGCGCAACGTGCCGAATGCGTCTCCCGGGTCGTGGATCTCCGCCATGCGGCGCACGGCGCGGCCGATGGTGAACCGCTCGACCGCGATGCCGACGGCGGTACCGGCCGCGACGACGCCAAGCGCCGCGCCGACTATGCCGGCACTGCGCGGTATGGCGCGCTGTAGTAGCGCGCCCTGCGCACTACCTGACGCACTCTCGTCCACGAGAAGCTCACCCTTCCGCTTACACGCCCCCTTGCTGCTCTATAAAGGGTGTTACCTCTAGGTAGCAGTTCATGCCTCGCCGCTAGGCGTTGAGGTAGACGCGTGGTACGCGCGGGCCGATCCGCGTGACGATCTCGTACGCGATGGTGTCGATCCGGTCGGCCCAGTCCTGCGCGGTGGGCTCGCCGCGGTCCCCGGGGCCGAAAAGGACGACCTCGTCGCCCACACCGGCCTCTTGAGCGTCCAGGTCGACGACGAACTGGTCCATCGCCACCCGGCCGGCGATCGTGTGCCGCTGGCCGTCGATCCAGACCGGTCCGACGTTGGAGGCCGTGCGCGGGATTCCGTCCGCGTACCCGGCGGGGACCAGGCCGAGCCGGGTCGGGCGGGGCGTGTAGTACGTGTGGCCGTAAGAGATGCCGTGCCCGGCGTCCACCTGCTTGACCAGGGCGAGCCGCCCGACGAGGCTCATCGCGGGCCGCAGGCCGAAGTCCGCGGCGCTGCCCTCGTGCGGCGCGGGCGAGAGCCCGTAGCTGGCCAGGCCGCTGCGCACCAGGTCGAAGCGGCTGCCCGGGAGCAGCAGCGCGGCCGGGGAGTTGGCCATGTGCCGCACCTCGGGTCGCAGCCCGGCGGTCTCGGCCAGCGCCAGCGCGTCGCGGAAGACTGCCAGCTGCGCAGCCACCGAGGGATGGCGCGGCTCGTCGGCGCAGGCGAAGTGGGACCACAGCCCGGTGACGGTCACCAGGCCGTCCTTCTGCGCCTTGACCGCCTCCTCGACGATCAGCGGCCAGTCCCGGGGCTGTGCCCCGTTGCGGCCGAGGCCGGTGTCGGCTTTCAGCTGGATCCGCGCCGGCCGACCGGTCGTGCGCACGGCGTCGGTGACCTCGCGCAGCGCCCACAGGCCGGAGACGGAGATGTCCACGTCGGCAAGCACCAGGTCGGCGAACGCGTCGCCGGGCGCGTGCAGCCAGGTCAGGATCCGCGCCGTCAGTCCGGCCGCACGCAGCGCCAGCGCCTCCTCGGGCAGCGCCACGCCGAGCCAGGTCGCGCCGGCGTCGACTGCGGCACGTGCGCACGCGACCATGCCGTGCCCGTACGCGTCGGCCTTCACGACCGCCATCACATGCGCCGGTCCGGCGACCTCACGCATCCGCCGCACGTTCGCGCGGACCGCGGCGAGATCGATCCGCGCCTCCAGCCGGGCAGGCTCAGCGCTGTTCATGTCTGAAGATTGTGCCAGGCCTGCGGAATCGCGGCGAGCAGGTCACCGGCTGAGATCGGGGTCCCGCTGTCGCCGGCGGCCCGGCCGGCCATGCCGTGCAGGTAAGCGCCGACGCTCGCCGCGTCCAGCGGACCGAGTCCGGCGGCGAGCAGGCCGCCGATCAGCCCGGCGAGCACGTCTCCGCTGCCTGCGGTGGCCAGCGCGGGCGTCCCGGTCGGATTGGCTCGAACGGTCGACCCGCCGGGCTCGGCGACGAGCGTCGTCGAACCCTTCAGCAGCACCGTGGCACCGAACGTGTCGGCGAGGCGGCGCACCGAGTCCAGCCGCTGTGTTTCGACGTCTGCACGCGCGACGCCGAGCAGCCTGGCTGCTTCACCCGCGTGTGGAGTGAGCACGCAGTGGGTGCCCACGTTCGCGTGGACATAATTCAGCGCACCTGCGTCGAGGACTGTGGGCAGACCGCTCTCGATCACCTGACGCGTACGCTCGGCCGAGTACGCGTCGTCGGCCGGAAGGCCGCTGCCGCACACCCACGCCTGCACCCGCCCGACCTCCGCCGGGAGCGCGTCCACGACCAGGATTTCCGGCCAGCGGCGCAGTATGTCCGCCGAGACCTCGCGCGGCCCGGAGTAGCGGATTGCGCCGCATCCGGCGCGCAGCGCGCCTCCCACTGCCAGCACTCCGGCGCCCGGATACTGCACGGAGCCGCACGCGACGCCGACGACACCGCGGCCGTACTTGTCCGTCGTGTGTGCGGGCCGGGGCAACAGCGCCGCGACATCCGCCACCTGCAACGCATCGACGGCCGGTTGCGGCGGCAGCGCGCTCAGGCCGATGTCGACGAACTCGACGACCCCGGCGCGTTCTGCCGCCGGGTCGATGAGCAGGCCGGGCTTGTAGGCGCCGAAGGTCACGGTGACGTGCGCACGGATCGCCGTCCCGGAGACCTGCCCGGTATCGGCGTCGATGCCGCTCGGCAAGTCCACAGCCAGGACCGGCGCGCCGGACGCGGCGGCGGCCTCGGCGAGATCGGACGCGGGGGCACGCAGTGCGCCCTTGCCACCGATGCCGAGTAGACCGTCGATGATCAGATCAGTGCGCTCAAGCGCCGCAAGGTCGCCGATCCGACCGCCCGCGTCGCGCAGCGCCGCGAGCCCGCCGCCGTGCACCCGCCCCGGATCGAGCAGGATCGCGTCGACGCGCACTGCCCGGCGGGCCAGCAGTACTCCCGCGTACAGCGCGTCGCCGCCGTTGTCGCCGACGCCGACCAGCAGCGTGACTCGCGCGCCGTACACGCCGCCGGACTCGCGCAGAATGCGTGCCGCGACGGTCGCGAGACCGGCCGCGGCGCGCTGCATCAAGGCGCCGTCGGGCAGACGGGCCATCAGTTCGGCTTCAGCGTGCCGGATCGCTTCGACGGAATAGGCGCGGCGCATGGCCCGTCACCGCTCGGCGACCACGACGGCGGAGGCGATCCCCGCGTCGTGACTGAGCGACAGATGGAACGCGGCGACGCCGAGTTCCGCGGCGCGTGCCGCGACCGTGCCGCTTACCGTGAGCATCGGCCGGCCTGACGGCTCGTTCGTCACCTCGGCGTCGTGCCAATGCAGGCCGCCCGGCGCGCCGAGCGCCTTGGCGAGAGCCTCCTTGGCCGCGAACCGGGCGGCCAGCGACGCGATCTTCAGCTCCCGCTCACCCGGGGTGAACAGCCGCTGCGCCATGCCCGCGGTGCGTTCGAGGCTCGCCTCGAACCGCGCGATGTCCACCACGTCGATGCCGACTCCGACGATCATCGCCCGGCCGCCCGATCAACCACGGGGGAAGCCGATGTCGGACGGGCCGTAGCCTCCGGCCGGCGCCTGCCGCGGCCGGGTCGCGAACGACAGGGTCCAGCTGTCCTGCTGCTCGCCGTCGAGGGTCAGCTCCCAGGTGTAGCGCGAGTCGGCGTCGAGGAGCATCGACTGGACGTTGAAGGCGAGCGGGACGTCGATGGGGGAACCCGGCTTGACCCCCGGCGGCCTGCCCACCTCGACCTGGCCCTCGATCCGGGTCGGGACCGCGCCCTGCGGACCCATCTGGCTGACCGCCCGGCCGTCCTGGTCGGTCAGCGCCAGGGCGAACTGGATCCGGCTGTTGGTCCGGTCCCAGGGCACGGAGATGATCAGCGCGATGGCGCTCGGCGCGGTCGGCGTGTCGGTCGCGCTCCACCCTCCGCCGGCGATGAAGAGCTTGCCTCCGGCCACTTGGGCGTGGTCGCAGAGCATCATGGTGACATTCATGGCAGCGATCGGATCCTCAGCGGTCACTCGACGGTCACGGACTTCGCAAGGTTGCGCGGCTGGTCCACGTCCAGGCCCTTGGCATCGGCCAGGGCGCAGGCGAAGACCTGAAGCGGCACTGTGGCTACCAACGGTTGCAGCAGTGTCGGCAGTTCCGGCACCCGGATCAGCGTGTCCGCGTACGGCGCGACCGCGTCGTCCCCGTCCTGCGCGATCACGATGGTCTTCGCGCCGCGCGCCCGGATCTCCTGGATGTTCGAGACGATCTTGTCGTGCAGCAGCGGCCGGGACGGCGGCGGCACCACCACCACGACCGGCAGGTCCTGCTCGATCAGCGCGATCGGGCCGTGCTTGAGCTCGCCCGCGGCGAAGCCCTCGGCGTGCACGTAGGCCAGTTCCTTGAGCTTGAGCGCCCCCTCCAGCGCGACCGGGAACCCGACGTGCCGGCCGAGGAACAGCACCCTGCCCTCGTCCTTGAGCGCCCGGCCGAGTTCCCGGACCGGCCCCATCCGCTCCAGCGTCTCGGCCACCTTCGCCGGGGCCGAGTTTAACTGCCCGAGCAGCGTCTTGATTTCGTCCTCGTACTTCTCCCCGCGCACCTGCGCCAGGTACAGACCGACCAGGTAACACGCGATCAGCTGGGTGAGGAACGCCTTCGTCGACGCGACCGCGATCTCCGGCCCGCCGTGCGTGTACACGACGGCGTCCGACTCGCGCGGGATCGTCGCGCCGTTGGTGTTGCAGATCGCCAGCACCCGCGCGTGCTGGTCGCGCGCGTGCCGCAGCGCCATCAGCGTGTCGGCGGTCTCGCCGCTCTGCGAAATCGCTATCACCAGCGTGTCGCGGGTCAGGATCGGGTCGCGGTAACGGAACTCGGACGCCAGTTCGCACTCCACCGGGATGCGGGTCCAGTGTTCGATCGCGTACTTGGCGATCAGCCCGGCGTGGAACGCGGTGCCCGCCGCGATCACGACGATCTTGTCGACGCTGCGCAGCTCCTCCTCGCTCATCCGCATCTCGTCGAGCGTGAGCTTGCCGCCGGCCGAGACCCGGCCGAGCAGGGTGTCCGCGACCGCCTGCGGCTGCTCGTCGATCTCCTTGAGCATGAAGTACTCGTAGCCGCTCTTCTCGGCGGCCTTCACGTCCCAGTCCACGTGGAAGCGCTTGGCCTCGGCCGGGGCGCCGGAGAAGTCGGTGACGGCGACCGCGTCCCGGCGCACCTCCACCACCTGCCCCTGGCCGAGTTCTATGGCCTCGCGGGTGTGCCCGATGAACCCGGCCACGTCGCTGCACAGGAAGGCCTCGCCGTCGCCGACCCCGACCACCAGCGGCGAGTTCAGCCGCGCGCCGACCACCGCGTCCGGGTCGTCGGCGTGCACCGCGACGAGGGTGAACGCGCCGGCCAGCCGCCGGCACACCCGCCGCATGGCTTCGGCAAGGCTGCCGGACGTCTCCATCTCGGCGCCGAGCAGGTGCGCGACCACCTCGGTGTCGGTCTCGCTGCGCAGTTCCACGCCGCCCGCGGCCAGCTCGGCCCGCAGCGCGGCGAAGTTCTCGATGATCCCGTTGTGCACGACGGCGACCCGGCCCGCCGCGTCGAAGTGCGGATGCGCGTTGCCGTCGGTCGGACCGCCGTGCGTGGCCCACCGGGTGTGCCCGAGCCCGACCGTAGCGGCCGGCAGCGGCCGCTCGGCCAGCTCCTTCTCCAGGTTCGCCAGCTTCCCGGCCTTCTTGCGGCCGTCCAGCCGGCCGTCGGCGAGCACCGCGATCCCGGCCGAGTCGTAGCCGCGGTACTCAAGCCGCCGCAGGCCTTCCAGCACGACGTCCAAGGCCGGCTTCCCGCCGACGTACCCCACAATTCCGCACATGTCTGCCACCCTACCGGGCCGTGCTCCGGAACAACCCTTAGCCGGACGTCCGGGTCGGGTCATCCCCCGAGCGGACGCCGCACGACAGCCGCCGGGACTACGGTGTCCGCGTGTCAGTCATCGAGACGCGAGACCTCGGCAAACGCTATCCGGGCGGCGTGACCGCGCTGACCGGACTCACCCTGGCCGTCGAGCCCGGGATCACCGGCCTGGTCGGCGCGAACGGCGCCGGAAAGTCCACCCTCATCAAGATCCTGCTCGGGCTGCTCGACCCGACCGAGGGCAGCGCGCGGGTGCTCGGCCACGACACCCGGACCGACGGCGAACTGATCCGCGCCCGGGTGGGCTACATGCCGGAGCACGACTGCCTGCCGCCGGACGTGACCGCCACCGAGTTGGTCACGCATCTGGGCCGGATGACCGGGCTGCCCGCCACGGCCGCGAAGGAGCAGGCCGCCGAGGCGCTGCGGCACGTCGGCCTGCACGAGGAGCGCTACCGGCAGATCGGCACCTTCTCCACCGGCATGAAGCAGCGGGTCAAGCTGGCGCAGGCGCTGGTCGGCGACCCCGGGCTGCTGCTGCTCGACGAGCCGACCAACGGCCTCGACCCGGCGGGCCGGGACGCGATGCTGGCGCTGATCCACCGGATCGGCACCGAGTTCGGCATCGCCGTCATGGTCGCCTCCCACCTGCTCAGCGAGATCGAGCGGATCTGCGACCACCTGGTGGCGATCGAGGGCGGGGCGCTGCTGCGCGCCGCGTCGCTGTCCTCGATGACGCAGAACGTGCCGTGGCTCGCGATAGAGGTCGAGGAGGGTGGCGACCGGCTCGCCGCGCACCTGGCCGCCGCCGGAATAACCGTGCACCGCGAGGAGCGCGCGCTGCTCGTCCCGGTCGGCTCGGACGCCGTGTTCGACCTCGTACGCGACGCGATCGCCGACCTCGGACTGCCGCTCAACCGGATGGAACACCGACGGCACCACGTCGAAGAGCTCTTCGCCACCGGTGCCACCCGAACTCCTGCCACCGAACCCCGGGCCGCGGAGGCGCGACCATGACCACGACGAGCACCACCGCCGCTTCGGACGGCAACGGCAGCGTCATCCACGACATCGGATACAAGCCGTACACCGGCACCCGGCTCGGCCGGGCGCACATCGTGCGCGCGCTCTACTTCTTCAGCCTGCGCGCGGCCTTCGGCTTCGGCCGCAGCGCGCGGGCGAGGATCATCCCGCTGGCCACGTTCGCGCTGATGATGCTGCCGGCCGCGGTCTCCATCTACAAGGTGGCGGACGTCGGCGGATCGCTGCCGCTGCCCTACACGCACTACGCCTACAACACCTCGCTGCTGTTCTTCCTGTTCGTCGCGGTGGCCGCGCCCGAACTGGTCTCGCGCGACCTGCGGCACCACACGCTGCCGCTGTACTTCTCCCGGCCGCTGCGCCGCGCCGACTACCCGCTGGCGAAGCTGCTGGCGCTGGCCACCGCGATCGTGCTGTTCGAGGGACTGCCGCTGGTGGCGATGTACCTCGGCACCATCGCGTCGTCCACCAGCGGCTCGGGCGTGTGGGCGCAGACCAGGGATCTCGTGCCCGGCCTGCTGGTCGCCCTCGCCTACGGCCTGCTCTTCGCGCCGCTGACGCTGCTGATCGCCTCCACCACCGGCCGCCGCGCGCTGGCCACCGGGGCGATCGCGATCCTGCTGCTGGCCACGACCGCGATCTCGCACGTGCTCGAATCCGTCGGCACCCACGGGGACGGCCCGCCGCCGGTGGCGGTGACGCAGGGACCCGGTGCGCAGCAGGGTCCGGACACCAATCCCCCGCCGTTCAAGGAGACGATCACCTACAACGGGATCGCCCGCAACGGCGGCCTGGTCGACCCGCTGCGCCTGGTCGAGGGCACCCGGATCTGGGCCTTCCACGCCACCGACGGCAACATCCCCGATCCGCAGGGCGCCGGCGGACTGTACGCGGCCGAACTGATCCTGCTGACCGGCCTGACCGCCGGCGGCCTGTACCTGCGCTACCGGAAAGTTGGTGTCGCATGAGCACCGACGTCACAGCGGCCGCCTCCACGGTCCAGCTGACCAACACCACCCGCTGGTACGGCAACGTCGTCGCGGTCAACGACATCACCATGACGCTCGGCCCCGGGGTCACCGGGCTGCTCGGCCCGAACGGCGCCGGCAAGTCGACCCTGCTGCACATGATCTCCGGGTTCCTGGAGCCCTCGCGCGGCACGGTGACCATCGGCGGCACGGCGCCGTGGCGCAACCCCGGCATCTTCCGGACCGTCGGCCTGGTCCCGGAACGCGACTCGGTCTACGCCTTCCTGACCGCCCGCGAGTTCGTGGTCGCGTCCGCGAAGCTGCACAGGCTGCCCGACCCGAAGGCCGCCGCCGAACGCGCGCTGGAGATGGTCGAGCTGATCGACGCGGCCGACCGGACGATCGACACGTACTCCAAAGGCATGCGCCAGCGAGCCAAAGTCGCCGCGGCGCTCGTGCACGATCCGCAGGTCCTCCTGCTCGACGAGCCGTTCAACGGGATGGACCCGCGCCAGCGGCTGCACATGATGGATCTGCTGCGCGGGCTCGGCCGGGCCGGCCGCGTCATCCTGTTCTCCTCGCACATCCTGGAAGAGGTCGAACGCCTCGCGGACACGGTCCAGGTCGTCGTGGCCGGACGGCTCGCCGCGTCCGGCGACTACCGCACCATCAGGCGGCTGATGACCAACCGGCCGCACGTGTTCGTCGTGCGCACCACGAACGACCGCGCCCTCGCCCAAGCGCTCATCGGCTCTCCGGCGGTCCAGGGCGTGACGCTCACCGGCGCCGGCCTTGAGGTGCACGCGGGCGACCACGGCACGTTCACCCGCCAGCTCGCGCGCGCGAGCCGCGACGCCGGAGTCGGCCTGCGCGAAGTCATCCCGGCCGACGAATCGCTCGAATCGGTCTTCGCCTACCTCGTGGGAGCCTAGGGATGTTCAACCCGACCATCGCCAGGATCACCCTGCGCGCGCTGCTCGGCCGCAAACGCGCGTTCCTGCTCGCGCTGCCCGCGGCCGTCCTGCTGATCCTGACCATCGCGCTGAAGGCGGCGCACGGCGCCTCGCCCACCTGGCCCGGCGAGATGCTCGGCCGGGTCGGCTTCAGCGCGCTGCTCCCGCTGACCGCGCTGATCGTGGGCACCTCGGTGCTCGGCTCCGAGATCGACGACAGCTCGATCCTGCACCTGCTGGCCACCCCGGTGCCCCGTGAGTCGGTGATCGCCACCAAAGCCTTCATCGCGACCGTGGTGACGGTGCTGTTCGCCGCGGTGCCCGAATTCGTCGCCGGGATCATCGCGGCCGGGTCGGTCGGCAAGCTGGCGGTCGGCCTCGGCCTCGGCGCGGTCGTCGCCTCCACGGTCTACTCGGCGGTGTTCGTGCTGATCTCCACGGTCAGCAAGCACCCGGTGACCTACGCGCTGGCTTACGTCGCGATCTGGGAGGACCTGGTCACCAACCTGGTCACCGGCGCGAAGTACCTCTCCGCCGAGCAGTACGCCCTCGGCGTGGCGAACTCGATCGCGAAGAACGACGCGCTCGACGCGCACCTGACCGCCACCACCGCGCTGATCCTGGCCGTGATCGCCAGCGGCGCAGCACTCGCATTCGCCGCGAACCGGCTGCGCTCGTTCAGATTGACCGGGGATGCGTGACCGGCCAGCTCAGGCCGTCTTGACGGCCACCAGCGACTTGGCGAGCCCGCCGATCCGCTCCTGACGGATGGCGGAGTGCGGGAAGTAGTACGCCAACTCGGTCCTGCTCAGCAGCTCGACGCCGAGGGCGACGCGCAGTGCGGTCGGCCGGTCGTCGGGGCGGGAGTGCACCAGCGGCCAGCGGCGCACGATTCCCGCTCGGGCGGCCAGCGGCAGGAACTGGAAGCCGGGGAACAGGAAGTGCGGCTCGACCGGGAAGTACCGGTACGGGGTCTGGACCCAGTGGCGCGGAGCGAGGCCGCGCACCGCCTCGGCGAACCGCGCCCGCTGCTGGTGGCCGCCGACGTGTTCGATCACCGAGTTGGAGAACACCAGGTCGTACTCACCCTTGCGCACGTGCGCGGGCAGGTCGCAGGCGTCGCCTTCCTCGGCGGTGATCCAGTCCGGCGTCACTTCCGGCGGCGGCTCCAGATTGACCACGTGGACCCGCGCCGGGCGCACCGGCGCCCGCAGCCACGATTCCGGCCTGCCGCCGAGGTCGATCACCGACATCGAGCCGAGGTCGGGGAACTCCCGCCGAAACCACTCCCAGCGGCGCGCCCTGGCCTTCGCGCCGAGCGAAGTCGGCGAGTCCACGAACCGCTCACGCACACCACGCGTCCCGACCACAGTGCCGCCCCTTTTTCGGGGAAACACTGCCACAAGACGTCGCCGGAACGGTGCTATTCGCCGAAAGACTGCGCCATCAGGCGAGTGCCGTGCGCACCACGCCGGCGAGCCTCTGTGCGACGGACTCGGCCAGATCGTGCGATTCCGCCTCGACCATCACACGCACCATCGGCTCAGTGCCCGAGGGCCGCAGCAGCACGCGGCCGCCGGTGCCCAGTTCGCTCTGCGCGGCGCCGACCGCCTCGGAGATCTGCGGCGACGTGTCGACCCGCGACTTGTCCACGTCCTTGACATTGACCAGCACCTGCGGCAGCCGGCGCATGACCGCGGCGAGCTCTTCCAGCGGCTTGCCGGTCTCGGCGACGCGCGCGAGCAGGTGCAGGCCGGTCAGCACGCCGTCGCCGGTCCTGGCGTGGTCGAGCAGGATCACATGGCCGGACTGCTCGCCGCCGATGGACAGGCCGTCGGCCCGCATGGCCTCCAGGACGTAGCGGTCGCCGACGGCGGTCTGCACCACCGTCACCCCCTCCCGCTCCATCGCGATCTTGAAGCCGAGGTTGGACATCACGGTCGTGACGACGGTGTCCTTGGCCAGCTTGCCGTGCTCGCGCAGCGCGAGAGCGAGTATCGCGATGACCTGGTCGCCGTCCACGACCGCGCCGGACGCGTCCACGGCCAGGCAGCGGTCCGCGTCGCCGTCGTGCGCGATGCCCGCGTCGGCGCCGTGCTCGGCCACCGCGGCGCGCAGCGAGTCGAGGTGCGTGCTGCCGCAGCCGTCGTTGATGTTCAGGCCGTCCGGCTGCACGCCGATCTCGACGACTTCCGCGCCGAGCCAGCGCAGCGCCTCCGGCGAGACCCGGTATGCCGCGCCGTGCGCCTCGTCCACGACCACCTTGAGACCGTCAAGCCGGTTGGGCACGGTCGAGACGAGGTAGTCCACGTACCGCGAACCGCCGTCCGGCAGGTCGGTGATCCGGCCCACGCCGCCGCCGACCGGCCGCTCCCACTGCTCGCCGATGCGGGCCTCGATCGCCTCCTCGACCTCGTCGGCCAGCTTGAGGCCGCCGCGGGAGAAGAACTTGATCCCGTTGTCCGGAGCGGGATTGTGGCTCGCCGAGAGCATCACGCCGAGGTCGGCGCCGAGCGCCTCGGTCAGGTACGCCACGGCCGGGGTGGGCAGCACGCCGACCCGGATCACGTCGACTCCGGCGGAGGCCAGCCCGGCGGACACCGCGGCCTCCAGGAACTCGCCGGAGGCCCGCGGGTCCCGGCCGACCACCGCCCTGGGCCGGTGCCCGGCGAAGGTGCCCAGTTCGGCAAGGACGTGCGCCGCGGCGATCGACAGGTCGAGCGCGAGCTCGGCGGTCAGATCCCGGTTGGCGAGGCCGCGCACGCCGTCGGTGCCGAAAAGTCGGGCCATGGTCCGAACCCCCAGAGGTGGACTAGTGGGTTGTCGAGGTCTCGGTAAAGACGACAAGGAGAGAGGGGTCATGGTTGCGCTGTGCGTTACCCGCCGGAAAACAGGCAACCCCACCGTACGCGAAAAGCGCACAGCAGGGTCGCATGTCGGCTTTGCGCCGCGCCAGGATGGCGTTCAGCAAGACGCGGGAACGCTCTCGCACTGGTGGTGCGTGAGCGTTTCCACAACGCGGCCAGATGTCGTCATGAGGCGGCGAGCGCAGCGAAGGCCGACCGCCACGGAAATAGCGACGGTACTAGCGCTTGCTGTACTGCGGAGCCTTGCGGGCCTTCTTGAGACCGGCCTTCTTGCGCTCCTTCACCCGCGCGTCACGGGTGAGGAAGCCGGCCTTCTTCAGGGACGGCCGGTTGTTCTCGGTGTCGGCCTCGTTCAGCGCGCGCGCGATGCCCAGGCGCAGCGCACCGGCCTGGCCGGACACGCCGCCGCCGTCGATGCGGGCGATCACGTCGTAGCGGCCGTCCAGCTCCAGCACGTGGAAGGGCTCGTTGACCTCCTGCTGGTGCACCTTGTTCGGGAAGTACGAGTCGAGCGAACGACCGTTGATCTTCCACTTGCCGGTGCCCGGAATGATGCGCACCCGGGCGACGGCCTCCTTGCGGCGGCCGGTGCCGCCGGCCGCGATGGTCACCGAGAGCTGCCGGGCCGGCGCGGAGGCCGGGGCGGTCTCGGTGGTGTACGTCTCGGGGACTTCCTCGTCGTCGATGGCCTCGGCCTCGACTTCGGCGGTCATTTCAGACACAGCCGCGAACTCCTTATTCGATCGGGAAACAGTTAGCGGCAGTGGTTACTGCGCGACCTGGGACAGCGTGTACGGCTCGGGCTGCTGCGCGGCGTGCGGGTGCGCCGGGCCGCCGTAGACCTTGAGCTTCTTCAGCATCTGGCGGCCGAGGGTGTTCTTCGGCAGCATGCCGCGCACGGCCTTCTCCACGGCCTTGCGGGAGTCCTTGTCGATCAGGTCGCCGTACTTGACCGAGCGCAGACCACCGGGGTAGCCGGAGTGCCGGTAGGCCAGCTTGTCCTCGCGCTTGTTGCCGGACAGGTGGACCTTGTCGGCGTTGACGATGATCACGAAGTCGCCGGTGTCCACGTGCGGCGCGAACTGCGGCTTGTGCTTGCCACGCAGGAGGATTGCCGTCTGGCTGGCGAGCCGGCCGAGGACGACGTCAGCGGCGTCGATGACGTACCACTTCTGCTCGACCTCGCCGGGCTTGGGGCTGTACGTGGGCACGGGATTGCCTTCGTTAGATGGAATACCTGAATGCTTGGGATCCGTAGGCACGCGGTGACGCCGATACCTACGGCATCAGGCACCGTGCCCCCCGGCTTCTTCGGCTCTGCGATCGGCCGAAGTCCGGGCGCGCGCCGTGAAGAGACGGCGATGCGCGGAAACGAACGCGTACAGGCTACTTGACAAGCAGTCACAGGGTCAAAACGACCAATCCGGCGAATCAACACAGCGTCCGGATCCGGCGCGCTTCGAGGGCGCGGGCGGCCAGCTGCTCATCCTCCGGGTATCGCACCTCTTCGAGTGAGAGACCGTGCGGCGGGACGACGTTGACACCGGGATGGCGGATCAGGCTGCCGAGCACCTCGGCCGGGAAGTCCGCCGGGCGCCGGGCGTCTCCGACCATCAGCATCGCCGCCACCAGCGCGCGCACCATCGAGTGGCAGAACGCGTCGGCCTCGACCGTCGCCGCCACCTCGTCGTGCCGGGTGCGCTGCCAGTCGATGCGTAGCAGGCGCCTGATCGTGGTCGCGCCCTCGCGCTTCTTGCAGTAGGCGGCGAAGTCGTGCTCGCCGAGCATCAGCGCGCCGGCGTCGTTCATCGCGGCGACATCCAGTTGATGCGCGTGCCAGAGGACGAAACGGCGCCGCACCGGCTCGACGCCGTGGCGCGAGTCGCCGACGCGGTAGACGTAACGTCTCGACAGGGCGGCGAAGCGTGCGTCGAAGTCGGCGGGTGCTTCGGACACGGCCCAGACGCGTACGTCCATCGGCAGCTTGCCGGCCAGCCGATAGAGGAGCTTGTCCGCGTGCTCGATCCACGTTCCGGTCGGCAGGTCCACATGCGCGACCTGGCCGGACGCGTGTACTCCGGCATCGGTACGCCCTGCGACGGTGAGCTGCGCGGGCTCGCGCAGACGTAGTACGGCGGTCAGCGCGTCTTCCAGCACGCCCTGGACCGTGCGCACGCCCGAGCGCTGCCGAGCCCAGCCGGCGAAGTCCGTTCCGTCATAGGCGAGATCCAAGCGAATGCGGGTGAGAGCCCTCATGTGGCTCTCACCCGCATCGAATAGCTGCACCATGTGACCAGCATCGTGTGACCAGCATCATGTGACACCGTGTCAGAGCGCGTGACTGCTCACGCCTCCGGCTTGGCGTCCTCGGGCTCGCCGTCGGCCTCAGCGGCGTCGGCGACGACCGAGTCTTCGACGACCTCGTCCACGACCTCGTCCTCCGGAGCGGCCGTGCTCTTCTTCGCCGCGGTTTCCTTGACGGCACGCCGCGTCGCCGCAGTCGCCTCGTCGGTCGCCTGCTGCTGCACGGTGCGGGCCTCGACCAGTTCGATGCGGGCCATGGGGGCGTTGTCGCCACGGCGCGGGCCGAGCTTGATGATCCGGGTGTAACCGCCCGGACGCTCCACATACGCCGGGCCGACCTGCTCGAACAGCTTGGCGATCACGCCGCCGCCGTCGTAGAACGCGGTGTTGCGGATCTCCAGCGCCGCCATGACCTGGCGGCGGTTGTGCAGGCCGCCCTTGCGGGCCTTGGTGATCAGCGGCTCCACGAACGGCCGCAGCTCGCGCGCCTTGGCGTGGGTGGTGGTGATCCCGCCGTGCTCGATCAGGGACTTGGCCAGGTTCGCCAGGATGTGCTTCTGGTGCGCACCGGAACCGCCGAGGCGGGGCCCCTTCTTCGGGGTGGGCATTGCTTCTGTCTCCTCTTGGATCCTGCGTGGGCCGTGCCAGGTACCTCACGCAGTCCCGGGGCCCGCGATTCGGGCCCCGGACGCGTTGATCGTGCAGATGGGTCAGTCGACCAGCACCGTGTAATCCGGTACCGCGTAAATCAGTACCGTGTAAATCAGTACTGCTCGGTCTCGGCGTAGCCGAGGTCGTCGTCGTCGCCGCCGTAGGCCTCGGCCAGCGCCAGCGACGGGTCGAATCCGGGCGGGGAGTCCTTCAGGGCCAGGCCCATGGTGTGCAGCTTGGCCTTGACCTCGTCGATGGACTTGGCGCCGAAGTTGCGGATGTCCAGCAGGTCCGCCTCGGAGCGCGCGACCAGCTCGCCCACGGTGTGGATGCCCTCGCGCTTGAGGCAGTTGTAGGAGCGGACGGTCAGTTCCAGCTCCTCGATCGGCAGCGCCAGGTCGGCGGCCAGCGCCGCGTCGGTCGGGGACGGACCCATGTCGATGCCCTCGGCCTCGACGTTGAGCTCGCGGGCCAGGCCGAACAGCTCGACCAGGGTCTTGCCGGCCGAGGCGACCGCGTCGCGCGGGCGCAGGCACGGCTTGGTCTCGACGTCGACGACCAGCTTGTCGAAGTCGGTGCGCTGCTCGACTCGGGTGGCCTGCACCTCGTACTTGACGATCAGCACCGGGGAGTAGATCGAGTCGACCGGGATGCGGCCGATCTCCTGCCCGGCCTGCTTGTTCTGCACCGCCGAGACGTAGCCGCGGCCGCGCTCGACCGTCAGCTCCATCTCCAGCTTGCCCTTGCCGTTGAGCGTGGCCAGCAGCAGTTCGGGGTTGTGCACCTCGACGCCGGCCGGCGGGGCGATGTCCGCGGCGGTGACGATGCCGGGGCCCTGCTTGCGCAGGTACATGACCACCGGCTCGTCGTGCTCGGAGGAGACGACCAGGCCCTTGATGTTCAGGATCAGGTCGGTGACGTCCTCCTTGACGCCCGGGATGGTCTGGAACTCGTGCAGCACCCCGTCGATGCGGATGCTGGTGACCGCCGCGCCCGGGATCGAGGAGAGCAGGGTGCGGCGCAGGGAGTTGCCGAGGGTGTATCCGAAACCGGGCTCCAGCGGCTCGATGGTGAACCTGGAGCGGAATTCGTCGACGACTTCCTCGGTCAGCGTAGGACGCTGAGCGATGAGCAATGGAACCTCCGTGATCAGGGGCGCCCACTATTTGACGCCCACCAGGCACGCCGTGGCACAGGCGTGCCGAAGGAGTGCCGTCCCAGGATAACCCCTCCTCGAATTCGGCTGCGGCCGAGTTCGAGGAAGCAGGATGACGCAGGACGGCACCCCGTGTTCCGCAATCGCGCTGCTGCTACTTGGAGTAGAGCTCGACGATCAGCTGCTCCTGCACCTGGGTGTCGATCACCTGGCGCGCGGGCAGCGAGTGGACCAGGATCCGCATCCGGGACGGGATGACCTCAAGCCACGCCGGCACGGTGCGGTCGCCGGCCTCGGCACGGGCCACCACGAACGGGGCCAGCTCCAGGGAGTCCTTGCGGACCTCGACGATGTCGCTCTCCTTGACCCGCATCGACGGGATGTCCGCCTTGTGGCCGTTGAGCAGGATGTGGCCGTGCCGCACCAGCTGGCGGGCGTGGTCGCGGGACTTGGCGAAGCCGGCCCGGTAGACCACGTTGTCCAGCCGCGACTCGAGGATGCGCAGCAGGTTCTCGCCGGTCTTGCCCTGCTTGCGGTTCGCCTCCTCGTAGTAGCCGCGGAACTGCTTCTCCAGCACGCCGTAGATGCGCGCGCACTTCTGCTTCTCGCGCATCTGGAGCAGGTACTCGCTGTCCTTGGTCCGGCCGCGGCCGTGCTCGCCGGGCGGGTAGGGACGGATCTCGATGGGGCACTTGGCCGACTCGCACTTGGCACCCTTGAGGAAGAGCTTGGTCTTCTCTCGGCGGCACCGCTTGCAGTCGGGTCCGATGTAACGGGCCATTATCTCTTCAGTCTCCTGGGTCTCAGACGCGGCGGCGCTTCGGCGGACGGCAGCCGTTGTGCGGGGACGGGGTCACATCGTTGATGGACCCGACCTCCAGGCCGGTCTGCTGGAGCGAGCGGATCGCGGTCTCGCGGCCGGAGCCCGGACCCTTGACGAACACGTCGACCTTGCGCATGCCGTGCTCCATGGCGCGGCGGGCGGCGGCCTCGGCGGTCATCTGCGCGGCGAAGGGCGTCGACTTGCGCGAGCCCTTGAAGCCGACCTGGCCGGAGCTGGCCCAGGAGATCAGGTTGCCCTGCGGGTCGGTGATCGAGACGATCGTGTTGTTGAACGTGCTCTTGATGTGCGCGTGCCCGTGGGCGACGTTCTTCTTCTCCTTGCGGCGCACCTTGGCCTTCGCGGCGCCCGCGGCCTGACGGCTCTTGGGAGGCATATCTCGCAGTACTCCAAGTGAGGTGATCGGTCCCCGCGCTGGTCGATCCAGCACAGTGGCGACCGGCGGGGACTACTTCTTTCCTGGCTTCTTCTTGCCGGCGATGGCGCGGCGCGGGCCCTTGCGGGTACGCGCGTTGGTGTGCGTGCGCTGGCCGCGCACCGGCAGGCCGCGACGGTGGCGCAGGCCCTGGTAGCAGCCGATCTCCATCTTGCGGCGGATGTCGGCGGCCACCTCGCGGCGCAGGTCGCCCTCCACCTTGTAGTTGCCGTCGATCCAGTCGCGCAGCTTGACCAGGTCGTCTTCGGTCAGGTCCTTCACCCGGACGTCCGGGGAGACACCGACCTCGGCGCAGGTCTGCTGCGCCCTGGTGCGGCCGATGCCGTAAATGTAGGTCAGGGCGATCTCCAGCCGCTTCTCACGGGGGAGGTCGACGCCTACGAGGCGTGCCATCTCGGCAGGCTCCTTATTCCTTCTGCTGCGGAGGTCTGGCGCGGCACCGTTCCTGTCCTGTGCTGCCGGTTCTTTGTCAAGATCGGCCAGCACCGCACAGAAAGGTCCCCGGCCTCCGTGCCGGGGGTGTCGTCCGGTTCGCGAGGCCCTGCACTGGGTAGGACTCCGGTCGCCGGGGGCGGGATGCCGCGCTCTTACGGGTGCTGGACGTCAATCGCAGACGACGAGCAAGCGCGTGGACCGGACGGGAAACCGGCTGCACGCACAGCGCCGCCAAGGCTGCTTCAGCCCTGACGCTGCTTGTGCCGCAGGTTCTCGCAGATCACCATGACCCGGCCGTGCCGGCGGATCACCTTGCACTTGTCGCACATCGGCTTGACGCTCGGCTTGACCTTCATGACGGAGGTCCCTTCGAGCGATCGAGTTCGCGGACGATATGCGTATATGAATATGGAGTTACTTGTACCGGTACACGATCCGGCCGCGGGTCAGGTCGTACGGGCTGAGCTCGACGACGACCCGGTCGTCCGGGAGGATCCGGATGTAGTGCATCCGCATCTTCCCGCTGATGTGCGCGAGAACCTTGTGCCCGTTCTGTAGCTCCACCCGGAACATCGCGTTGGGCAGAGACTCGACGACGGTGCCCTCGATCTCGATGGCCCCTTCTTTCTTGGGCATGTCCTCGCTTCTTCAGTAGACGACTGCATACGGCGGTCGCAGGACCGACGAGCCAGTTTACGTCGCGGGCAGCGCAAAACACCAATCGGCCCAGACGGCGGGCCGGTCGGCGCCGCGTCAGCGCCGCGTCAGCTCCCTGCGCAGGGCGGCGATCTTGAGGGCCCTGGCCGCGGTCAGGATGCCGAGGATCCCGATCGGCCAGATGGGCCAGAACGGGGCGAATCCCGCCCCGGTGACCCCGGCCATGAACCAGATGCCGGTCAGCAGCACGGACAGGAACGCCCAGCCCGCGAAGCCGGCGGCGATCGGCTGCGCCGCCCGCCTGGCCAGCCGGACCTGGTGACGCTGGGCCCGCATCGCGTCGCGGATGTTCTGCTTCTGCATCTTCCAGTCCATCGCGGCGCCGATCAGGGCGCCCACGACGTCGGAAGGGTTCGTCCCGCCGGGCCCCGGCCGGCCGAACGGCCCGGGCGGCGTGCGCGGGCGGTCGTGTTGCTGCCACGGCTGCTGCCCTGGTGCGGACGCTCCGGATGTTCCGGACGCCTTGGCCGATCGCGCGCCGAGATCCACCGGCAGATCCTTGGTCAGCTGCGCCAGTTCCCCGTAGGTCTTCGCGGCGTACGCCGCGGACATCCGCTGTTCGAACTCGTCCATGCTGAGCCGACCATCGCCCGTGTGCTGCCTGAGCTGCTCCACGATGCGCTCGCGGTCGGCATCCGACGCCCGGACATTCGGGTCCGGCCCCCAAGCTTGCGACATATCGCGAGTGTAGCGCGCGGTCCGCGACTGCGCGACACGCCTCAGACACCACTCGTCAGGCCGCGACCTGCGCAGCAGGAGTCCGGGAGGCCGGTCGTGCGGGTCCGGGCTACGGATGTACCCGCACGCCGAGCGCGGTCAGCCGCTCGCGGCCGCCGTCGAACGCGGTGGTGACCCACAGGCCCTGCTCGGTGAGCGCGACGGTGTGCTCGAAGTGCGCCGCGCTCGAACCGTCCCGGGTCACCACGGTCCAGCCGTCCGGCAGTTCCACGGTCTGCTTGTGGCCGAGGGTGAGCATCGGCTCGACCGCCAGCGCCATGCCCACCTGCATCTTGGGGCCGCGGTCGATGGTGCGGTGGTTGAAGACCATCGGGTCCATGTGCATCTGCGAGCCGATGCCGTGGCCGCCGTAGCCCTCGACGATGCCGTAGAGGCCCTGTCCGCGCACGTACGTCTGGATGGCCCGGCCGATGTTGTTGAGCCGGTCGCCGGGACGGATCGCGGCGACGCCCTGCCACATCGACTCCTCGGTGACCCGCATCAGCTCGGTCAGCGCCGGGTCGACCTCGCCGCAGGGCACGGTGATCGCCGAGTCGCCGTGCCAGCCCTCGTAGATGGCGCCGCAGTCGATGGAGATGACGTCGCCGTCCCGCACCGTCTGGTCGCCGGGGATGCCGTGCACGATCTCGTGGTTGACCGAGGCGCAGATGACGCCGGGGAAGGCGGGGGCACCGTGGCCGCCGCCGTAGCCCTTGAACGAGGGGATCGCGCCCTGCGACCGGATCGACTCCTCGGCCAGCGCGTCGAGGCGGGCGGTGGTGACCCCGTCCTTGACCTCGCCGCGCAGCAGTTCCAGGGTGCGGGCGACGATCAGGCCGGCCTCGCGCATCAGCGCGAACTGCTCCTCGTTCTTCAGTTCCACCATGAGGACCATTGTCCAGCACGGCGGCGGTGTTCAGAACGACATCGCGCCCTGTCCGGGTCCGGGCAGGGCGCGATGTGCGTGGTTCGGCGATGATTCAGCGGTCGTCCAGGGCGCTGAGCGCGCGCTCGGTGACCTCGTCCAGGGTGCCGGTCGCCTGCACGGTGGCCAGCAGGCCGCGCTCGTCGTAGAAGCCGACGATGGGAGAGGTCTCCCGTTCGTAGACGGCCAGCCGCTCGCGGACCGTCTCCTCCTTGTCGTCGTCCCGCTGGTAGAGCTCGCCGCCGCACACGTCGCAGACCCCTGGCACGCTCGGCGGGTTGAAGTCCACGTGGAAGATGTGCGTGCTGTCGTTGCGGCACAGGCGCCGGCCGGCGATGCGGTGCACCACCTCTTCGGCGGGCACGGCGAGTTCGAGCACGACGTCGAGCTTGGTGCCGAGGCCCACCAGGATCGCCTCAAGCTCCTCGGCCTGCGCCACGTTGCGCGGGAAGCCGTCGAGCAGGAAGCCGTTCGTCACGTCCGGCTCGGCCAGCCGGTCGCGCACCATGCCGATGGTGACCTCGTCCGGCACCAGCTGGCCGGCGTCCATGAACCCCTTGGCCTGGAGGCCGAGCGGCGTGCCCGCTCCCACGTTGGCGCGGAAGATGTCTCCGGTGGAGATCGCCGGGATCGACAGCCGTCCGGCGATGATCTTGGCTTGGGTCCCCTTGCCCGCGCCGGGCGGGCCGACAAGCACGATGCGCATTTAGCGGAGGAACCCTTCGTAGTTGTGCTGCTGCAACTGGCTCTCGATCTGCTTGACCGTCTCCAGGCCGACGCCCACGATGATCAGGATCGAGGTACCTCCGAAGGGGAACTTGCTGCCCGTGTGGAACTCCGCGAGCGCGATCATCGGGATGATCGCGATCAGGGCCAGGTAGAGCGATCCGGGCCAGGTGATCCGGGTCAGGATGTAGTTCAGGTACTCGGAGGTCGGCTTGCCCGCGCGGATGCCCGGGATGAAGCCGCCGTACTTCTTCATATTGTCCGATACTTCGTCGGGGTTAAACGTGATCGCGACGTAGAAGAAGGCGAAGAACAGAATCAGCACGAAGTAGGCGAGCGAGTAGTACATCGAGTACCCGCTGTTGGTCAGGCCGAGCTCGTTGCGGACCCAGATCGACCAGTGGTGGCTGCCGTTGGGGTCGGCGAACTGCGCGACCAGCACCGGCAGCTGGAGCAGCGACGAGGCGAAGATGACCGGGATGACGCCGGACTGGTTCACCTTGATCGGGATGTAGGTCGAGGAGCCGCCGTACATCCGCCGCCCGACCTGCTTCTTGGCGTACTGCACCGGGATGCGCCGCTGGCCCTGCTCGATGAAGACCACGAAGCCGACCATGACCAGGCCCATGGCGATGATGCCGAGGAAGACCACCCAGCCGCCGCCGAGCTTGGAGGTCTCCTTGATGGCCCACAGCGAGGACGGGAAGCCCGAGGCGATCGAGGTGAAGATCAGCAGCGACATGCCGTTGCCGATGCCCCGGTCGGTGATCAGCTCGCCGAGCCACATGATGATCGAGGTGCCCGCCACCATCACCGCGACCATGATGATCATGGCCTTGGTGTCCACCGAGGGGTAGACGATCTGGCTGGAACAGCCGGAGATCAGGTAGGTCGGCGAGTACTTGGCGGTGGCGATCAGGCCGGTGGACTGGAGGATCGCCAGGCCCACGGTCAGATAACGGGTGTACTGGGTGATCTTTACCTGCCCGGCCTGCCCCTCCTTCTTGAGGGTGTCGAGCCGGGGGATCACCACGGTCAGCAGTTGCAAGATGATCGACGCGGTGATGTACGGCATGATGCCGAGCGCGAAGACCGACAGCTGGAGCAGCGCGCCGCCGGAGAACAGGTTGATCAGCCCGAGACCAGTGGTGGCGCCGGCGCCGGAGACACAGGCCCGGATCGCTCCCGCGTTCACGCCCGGGGTCGGAATGTGCGATCCCAGCCGGAACAGGAACATGATCGCGAGTGTGAATACCAGCTTCTTGCGCAGGTCCGGCGTCCGGAATGCCCGGGCAAAGGCAGTGAGCACTGTTCCTCCTGCGCTACCCCGTCGACCCGTGCGGCGGTCGGCGGCTCCTGATAACGGTTGCGTCCCCGGTGGGGACACGGCTGAACTGCCCGGCATCTGCCCGGCTTGCGCCATCTTACGCAGAGAGGACAGGACAAAGCGATACTCAGCCGTAATCTGCAATCGACGGCCGGTGAACGCGCAGTTCGAAGGCCCGTCACCGGTGAAAGCGACGGGCCTTCGAATGCTGTGTTACTGCGCCGAGTTCCGGCGCTACGGCGCTACAGCTCCTCGACGGAGCCGCCGGCCGCGGTGATCTTCTCCTTGGCGGAGGCCGAGTAGGCGTCCACCCTGACGTTGAGCGCGACCGAGATGTCCCCGGTGCCGAGCACCTTGACCAGCTCGTTCTTGCGCACCGCGCCCTTGGCCACCAGGTCGGCCTTGGTGACCTCGCCGCCCTGCGGGTAAAGCTCGGCGAGCTTGGCCAGGTTGACCACCTGGTACTCGACGCGGAACCGGTTCTTGAAGCCCTTCAGCTTCGGCAGCCTCATGTGCAGCGGCATCTGGCCGCCCTCGAAGCTCTCCGGAACCTGGTAGCGCGCCTTGGTGCCCTTGGTACCGCGGCCCGCGGTCTTACCCTTCGAACCCTCACCACGGCCGACCCGGGTCTTGGCGGTCTTGGCGCCGGGGGCGGGCTTGAGGTGATGGACCTTCAGCACATGGGTCTTCTGCTCGGACATCAGTCCTCGACCTCCTCAACCTTCACGAGGTGGCGGACGGTGTGCACCATGCCGCGGATCTCCGGACGGTCCTCCTTGACGACCGTGTGGTTGATCCGCCGCAGGCCCAGGGCGTCCAGCGTGGCGCGGTGGAACTGCTTGGTGCCGATCTTCGACCTGATCTGGGTGACCTTCAGCTTCGCCATCTCAGCCTCCCACTCCGGCGCGGGCGCGCAGCAGGGCGGCCGGGGCCACGTCCTCCAGCGGCAGGCCGCGGCGGGCGGCGATCTCCTCGGGCCGTACCAGGCCCTTGAGAGCGGCCACCGTGGCGTGCACGATGTTGATCGGGTTGTCCGAGCCCAGCGACTTGGACAGCACGTCGTGCACTCCCGCGCACTCCAGCACCGCGCGCACCGGTCCGCCGGCGATGACGCCGGTACCGGCCGAGGCGGGCTTGAGCAGCACGACGCCGGCCGCGTCCTCGCCGGTGATCGGGTGCGGGATGGTGCCCTGGATCCGCGGCACCTTGAAGAAGTGCTTCTTGGCCTCCTCGACGCCCTTGGCGATCGCCGCGGGCACCTCCTTGGCCTTGCCATAGCCCACGCCGACCGTGCCGTCGCCGTCACCGACGACGACCAGCGCCGTGAAGCTGAATCTGCGGCCGCCCTTGACGACCTTGGCGACGCGGTTGATGGTGACCACGCGCTCTACGTACGCGGTCTTCTCCGCGGCGGGAGCTGCGTCCTGGTTACGGCGATCGCGACGTTCCCGACGCTCCCCGCCCTCACCACCGCGGCCACCGCCGGCGCCGCCGCCGCGGCGCTGCTGAGGAGGCATCAGGAATCCCTCATCTCAATAATCTCGGTGTAGTACATCAGAACTCCAGACCGGCTTCGCGGGCGCCCTCGGCGACCGCCGCCACCCGGCCGTGGTACTTGTAGCCGGCCCGGTCGAACACGACCGTGGTGATGCCGGCCGCCTTGGCCCGCTCGCCGACCAGCTTGCCGACCTCGCGGGACAGGTCCGTCTTGCGGCCCTCGGTGCCGCGCAGCCCCGCCTCCAGGGTGGAGGCGGACGCCACGGTGTGGCCGAGCCGGTCGTTGACGACCTGGGCCACCATGTGCCGGTTGGACCGGGTGATGACCAGGCGCGGGCGCTCGGCGGTGCCGTTGACCCGCTTGCGCACGCGCAGGTGCCGGCGCTTGCGCGCCACGGCCTTCTTCGCGTCGCCCTTGGCGATCTTGATGCTGTAAGCCATGGCTACTTACCGGCCTTTCCGACCTTGCGGCGGATGACCTCGCCCTGGTACCGCACGCCCTTGGCCTTGTACGGGTCCGGCTTGCGCAGCTTCCTTATGTTCGCCGCGACCTCGCCGACCTTCTGCTTGTCGATGCCCGAGACCACGAAGCGGGTCGGGGCCTCGACCCGGAACTCGATGCCCTCCGGGGGGGTGACCGTGATCGGGTGCGAGTAGCCGAGCGCGAACTCCAGGTCCGAGCCCTTGGCCTGCACGCGGTAACCGACTCCGGAGATCTCCAGGGTCTTGGAGTAACCCGCGGTCACACCCACGATCATGTTGTTGACGAGGGTGCGGGTCAGGCCGTGCCGCTCCTTGGCCGCGCGCTCGTCGTTGGGACGGGTCACCCGCAGGGCGCCGTCCTCTGACTTCTCGATCTCGATCGGTGCGACGATCGTGTGGCTCAGGACGCCCTTCGGCCCCTTCACGGTGACATCGCGCCCGTCGATGCTGACCTCAACGCCGGCCGGAACCGGGATGGGCAGCCGTCCGATGCGTGACATGGCTGTAGTCCTCCCTTCCGGACTTACCAGACGTAGGCGAGGACTTCCCCGCCCACACCCTTCTTGGCGGCCTGACGGTCCGTGAGCAGACCGGAGGACGAGGAGATGATCGCGATACCGAGTCCGCCGAGCACCCGCGGCAGGCTGGTGGACTTGGCGTAGACGCGCAGCCCGGGCTTCGAGATCCGCTTGATCCCGGCGATGGAGCGCTCGCGGTTCGGGCCGTACTTCAGCGTGATGATCAGGTTCTTGCCGACCTGGAGCTCTTCGGCCTGGTAGGAGGCGATGTAGCCCTCCTGCTGGAGGATCTCGGCGATCCTGGCCTTGAGCTTCGAGTACGGCATGGTCACCGAGTCGTGGTACGCCGAGTTGCCGTTGCGCAGCCGGGTGAGCATGTCGGCGATCGGGTCGGTCATGGTCATAGGTGGGCCTTCGGCCTTCCCACCGCGGTTTCCGCCCCACGCGCATCACAGACAGCTGGAAGAAACACGAAAACCAGGTGCCTTGGATTCGCCGGGGGGACCTACGGCGTCGTAGTGACATTGCAAGGCGCCTGGTTCGGGACCAGCAGCCGGCCTTTCCGCCCGTTCCTCTTTCGAGCGGCGGAGTACCGACGGACTCGCTTTCGCTAGAGCGCCCGTTGTCGAAGCGGCGGTGATGCGGCGTCACGAGTACGCCGCACCCGCGTCTTCAACCGTTCAATGGTAACTGCTCGTCACCAGTGGTTCTTACCAGCCGGGCGGTTGCTACCAGCTCGACTTGGTCACGCCGGGCAGTTCGCCCGCGTGCGCCATGGTCCGCAGGCAGACCCGGCACAGGCCGAACTTGCGGTACACCGAGTGCGGACGGCCGCACTTCTGGCACCGGGTGTAGCCGCGCACCTTGAACTTCGGCTTGCGGTTCGCCTTGTTGATCAGGGCGGTCTTCGCCACTTTTCACGCCTCCTTGAACGGGAAGCCGAGCAGCTTGAGCAGCGCCCGCCCCTCGTCGTCGGTCTCCGCCGTGGTGACCACGGTGATGTCCATGCCGCGGACCCGGTCGATCCTGTCCTGGTCGATCTCGTGGAACATGGACTGCTCGTTGAGGCCGAAGGTGAAGTTGCCCTTGCCGTCGAACTGCTTCGGCGACAGGCCGCGGAAGTCGCGGATACGCGGCAGCGCGATGCTGATCAGCCGGTCCAGGAACTCCCACATCCGGTCGCCGCGCAGCGTGACGTGCGTGCCGATCGGCTGCCCCTCGCGCAGCTTGAACTGCGCGATGGACTTGCGGGCCCGGGTGACGACCGGCTTCTGGCCGGTGATGGTGGCCAGGTCCCGGATCGCGCCCTCGATCAGCTTGGCGTCGCGGGCGGCGTCGCCGACGCCCATGTTCACGACCACCTTGGCGACCCCGGGCACCTGCATGACGTTCTGGTAGCCGAACTGCTTGCGCAGCTCGACCGTGATCTCGGCGCGGTAGCGCTCCTTGAGGCGGGGCGCCACCTTGACTGGGGTCTCGTCGACGACCGTCATCAGATTTCCTCACCGGTCTTCTTCGCGAACCGCACGGAACGCGTGACCGTCTTCGTCGTGCCGTCGGGCAGGCGGCGCTCCTGCTCCTCGCGCCGGTAACCGACCCTGGTGACGACCTTCTTGCCCTCGTGCTCGACCACCAGCATCACGTTGCTGACGTGGATCGGAGCCTCTTTGGTGATGATGCCGCCGGTCTTGGTGCCGCGAGCGGTCTGGCCGACCTTCTCGTGCTTCTTGACCCGGTTGACACCCTCGACGATGACCTTCTGCCGGTCCGGGAAGGCCTGCACGACCTTGCCCTGAAGGCCCTTGTCCTTACCGGAGATGACCTGCACCAGGTCGCCCTTGTGGATGTTCATCTTGTGCGCCATGGCTAGAGCACCTCCGGGGCCAGCGAGATGATGCGCATGTAGCGCTTGTCCCGCAGTTCGCGTCCGACCGGGCCGAAGATGCGCGTGCCGCGCGGGTCGCCGCCATCCTTGATCAGGACGGCCGCGTTCTCGTCGAACCGGATGTACGAGCCGTCCGGGCGGCGGCGCTCCTTCACGGTGCGCACGACGACCGCCTTGACGACGTCGCCCTTCTTGACGCCAGCGCCGGGCAGCGCGTCCTTGACGGTGGCGACGATCACGTCGCCGATCCCGGCGTAGCGGCGGCTGGATCCACCGAGAACCCGGATGCAGAGGATTTCCTTGGCACCGGTGTTGTCGGCGACCCGCAGCCGCGATTCCTGTTGAATCACGTTCCACTACTCCTGACTGGAGATTGCTCAGTCTCTTCGCAGAGGACTGTGCTCAATTAAGAGCGTGCGGGTTGCTTACTTCGCCTTCTCGAGGATCTCGACCACGCGCCAGCGCTTGGTCGCGGACAGCGGCCGGGTCTCCATCAGCAGGACCCGGTCGCCGATACCGCAGGCGTTCTTCTCGTCGTGCGCCTTCAGCTTGCTGGTACGGCGCATGACCTTGCCGTACATGGCGTGCTTGACGCGGTCCTCGACCGCCACCACGACGGTCTTGTCCATCTTGTCGCTGACCACCAGGCCCTCGCGGACCTTGCGGCTTCCGCGCGCCTGGCTCTGCGCGCCGCTCTGTGTCACGTTCGTCGCCACCTCGTCGCTCATTCGGCACCGTCCGTGATACCGAGCTCCCGCTCGCGCTGGATCGTGTAGATCCGCGCGATGTCGGACTTCACGGCCTTCATCCGGCCGTGGCTCTCCAGCTGGCCGGTGGCCTGCTGGAAGCGGAGGTTGAACAGCTCCTCCTTGGCCTCGCGCAGCTTGCCGGCGAGCGCCTCGTCGCTCAGCTCGCGCAGCTCGTGCGTCCTGGTCCCGATCGGCATCAGACCTCGCCTGCCTCGCGCTTGATGATCCGGCACTTGAGCGGAAGCTTGTGCGTGGCGCGCAACAGCGCCTCGCGAGCGACCTTCTCGTTCGGGAACGACAGCTCGAACAGCACGCGGCCCGGCTTGACGTTCGCCACCCACCACTCGGGCGAGCCCTTGCCGGAACCCATCCGGGTCTCGGCCGGCTTCTTGGTGATCGGCCGGTCCGGGTAGATGTTGATCCAGACCTTGCCGCCACGGCGGATGTGCCGGTTGATCGCGATACGCGCGGACTCGATCTGGCGGTTCGTCACGTACGCGGGCGTGAGCGCCTGGATGCCGTACTCGCCGAACGCCAGCTCGTTGCCGCCCTTGGACATGCCCGAGCGGGACGGGTGGTGCTGCTTGCGGTGCTTGACCCTGCGGGGGATCAGCATGGGTCACCCCTCCTTCGGAGCCGCGTCGGTCTGCGGGGCCGGAGCCTCGGCCGCGGCGCTCGCGGGCATGGTGTTCACGGGCGCCGCGCTCGCGGGCGCGCCTTCGGCCGCCGGACGGCGCTCGCCGCCACGGGCCGGACGCTCGCCGCGGCCGCCGG
>NZ_DASYZI010000366.1:0-17585 GCF_035946395.1 Actinocrinis sp. | reverse complement strand
GGAGACGGTGGATTGGGTCTTCGCGCGCGAACTGCTGTCCGAAGGGCTGCGGCGGCCGACCGGCTGCGGCGACGTACGTGTGTGGCCGTCGCGCAACCGGGGGCAGGGCATCGTGTGCATCGCACTGTCGTCGCCCGAGGGCGAGGCGCTGCTCGAAGCACCTGCCAGGGCGCTTGAGTCCTTCCTGAAGCGCACCAACGCCGCCGTGCCGCCGGGCACCGAGCCGCGCCACTACGACATCGACGCGGAGCTCGCGCACCTGTTCGCCGGCAGCTGAAGGCCAGACGAGCGATTTCAGTGATTATCGACTGATCGTAGAACTCTTGAAGACGTAGACCGCCGGACTGCATTCGCCGTCCGGCGGTTTTTCGCGCGCATCGATTGATACGGATATGGTTTTACAACCACATGGTGTTATATGGGCATCGCGCTATATAGGCGCAGTGTCACGTGGACCTGCGATTACACGGACACTGTGATTTGCGCGTAGCCTTGACGCCGCTTTGCGATTACCTGGGGTCAGCGTCGGCGGCGGCTCTGGCCCGGAACAGATCACGCACCGCTGCGGTGACGGGGCCAACGGCACCTTCACCGATCTTCCGGCCGTCGAGCTCGATCACGGGCTGTACGTCGCGGATCGAGGAGGTCAGGAAGATCTCGTCGGCGCTATGCAGTGTGGGCAGGAACGGCAGGTCGGTCTCTACCGGCGGGGAGGGGAAACCGGCGGCGCCCGCTCGGGTGGCGGCATCGACCCAGGCGAGAACGAGTGCGCGGGTGACTCCGGCGAGGCAGCCGGCGCTGAGCGCAGGGGTCTTGATCTGGCCGTCGAGGACGACGAACACGTTCGTGCCGGTCCCCTCGCTCAGGCGACCCTGCGTGTCGGCGAACAGCGCCTCGCTCGCGCCCGCGGCCTTGGCGCGGGCGAGCGCAACGACGTTCTCGGCGTAGGACGTCGTCTTGAGCCCGGCCAGCGCCGAACGCTCGTTGCGGACCCACGGGACGGTGATGGCGCGGGTCGAATCCGGCGTGGGGGAGGCGGGAGCGAGCGCGACGATGAGCGTCGGCTGCCCGCCGCCGCGTTCGGAGCTGAGCGGGGATGTTCCAGCGGTGTACGTCACGCGTACGCGTGCGAGTTCGTGGGCGTCGTTGGCTGCCACCGTCTCGGCGATGGCGTCGCGAACCGTGGCGAGATCAGGGTCCGGCAGGCCGAGACCGCGGGCCGAGCGGGTGAGCCGCTCAAGGTGCCGGGTGACCGCGAAGACGGTGCCGTGCTCGGCCTTCAGCGTCTCGAAGACTCCGTCGCCGACGGTGAGGCCGTGGTCGGCGGCCCGGATCAGCGCCTCGTCCTCGGTATGCAGCTGGCCGCTGCGGTTGGAGCCCACCCAGATCTTCACAGTCCGCCTATCTGCTTCGTCTGCTCTGTTCTGCACGTCCGGACTGGATCACGTCCGGTCCGTCTTCACGTCCGGCTGGCGAGGGCGACGAGCCGGGACGCCTTCAGTTGCGTCTCGCACCACTCTCCAGCGGGGTCGGAGCCCCAGGTGATCCCGGCGCCGGTGCCGAAGCGCAGTTCGCCACCCTCGAACCAGAAGGTCCGGATGCCGACGGCCAGCCGCGCCGTGCCGCGGGAGGAGTCGATCCAGCCCACGGCGCCGCAGTATGGTCCCCGGGGAACCGGTTCCAGGCGGTTGATAATACCCAGCGCGCTGTGCTTCGGCGCCCCGGTCACCGAGCCCGGCGGGAACGTCGCGTCGAGCAGGTCCCGCCACGTGACGCCCCGGCGCAGGCGCGCGTGCACCGAGGAGACGAGGTGCACCAGACCGGGATGCTTCTCCACGACGCATAGTTCGGGCACTGACACGCTGCCTGGTGTCGCCACACGCGAGAGGTCGTTACGTACCAGATCGACGATCATGACGTTCTCGGCGGTGTCCTTGGGCAGCAGGTCCTGCTCGGTGCGGCCGGTGCCCTTGATCGGGCTGGATATGACGAGATCGCCATCGCGGGACAGGTAGAGCTCGGGGGACGCGGACACGACGCGTACGCCGTGCTCCGGAAGGTCGACGACCCCGGCGTAGGGCGCCGGGTTGCCGAGCACGAGGCGTTCGCTGAGACCCGAGGGCTGGTCGGTTGGCGCGATCGGAGCACTCAGGACGCGGCACAGGTTGGCCTGATAGACGTCTCCGGCGGCTATGTGGTCACGGATCGCGCGCACACCCGACTCGTACGCGGGCCGGTCCAGCGATGAACGCCAGGCGCCGGGCGCCGGCCCGCTCCAGCCGCCCCGCGGCGGCCGTGCGGGCCGTACGTCGGCGAATCTGGCGAGCGTCCAAGCGCCCTCGAAGGTGCCGACGACGGCCCACCAGCCGGGGCGTTCGAGCGCAGCCGGATCCCGCGCCACCTCTCGCAGGTCGGTCGCGAGCAGACCGGAGAAGAAGGCGTAAGCGTCGGGTGGCTGCGGCACGTAGCGGATCGATCTGTGCGGTCGGGTGGGGAGCGGACCGCACCGACCGCCTACCCGCCAACTGCCGCACTGCTGCACACGGTCGGCTGCTCAGCCCGTGAACGCAGTACTGCTGACGAAGCCCGCGATCTGCGGTGCCGCCAAACGAGTGTAAACGCCCGGGTAGTTGGCGACCGCGCAGCCGGCACCCCAACTGGTGATCCCCGCGTCAGTCCACGTGCCCGGCTCCGGTCCCGGCACGAGCAAGGGGCCCCCGCTGTCACCCTCGCAGGCGTCGTGTTTGCCGTCGCCGCCCGCGCAGATCATCAGATCGGGATGCACGGCCGGTTCGTCACGTCCGTTGAACACTGACGAGCACTGCTGATCGGGCGTGATCGCGACCTGCGTCTGCTGAAGCTCGCCGGGGTAGCGGATCGTGCCAGTGCCGTCGATGGCCTGTGGGGCGGTGGATCCGTAGCCGATCACGGTTGCGACGACGCCGGGCGCATCGGTGGCCTGATCGCCCGAGCGGATCAGTACCGCGGCCGCGACACCGACCGTCGGGTCGATGAGATGCACCAGCGCGGCGTCGTAGTCCTCACTGGCGGGATCGTACGACGGATCGACGACGATCCGGTCGACTCCGCGCTCTTCTCCCCCGCCTCCGGCGATCTGTGCCTGATCGATGACGGCGGTCAACGCCGAGGCAGAGCGGCCGTTGATGCAGTGCGCGGCGGTGAGTACCCACTGTGGGGCGATGAGTGTGCCGCCGCAGTAGGGGAAGCCGTTGTTCCGCAGCGAGACCATGTACGGGTAGCTCCCGTCGGCCGCCGCCGTCCCTCCGACTATCGCGTGCGCCGGGACGGGGAGCACGGCGCTCGTGGCGAATACGCACGCGCCGAGTGCGCCTGCGGCGAACGATCGGCGACGGGCACGGTGCGGGGCTGTCGCGGGAGTCGGCATCGGGGAAGCCTTCAGTCGGTCGGGACGGTGAGATCCCGAGGGGTTCGGTGCGGTGCGGTTCAGTGGGTTTTCGGTCGCCGTGGATTCGGTCGTGACGGCTCAGTGTTCATCGTGGCGGGGCGCGGCCGGGGGCGCGCGGTGGGCGCCGCCCACCTCACCCGAACGGCTGACCTGCGAATACCTTGGACAGCGAAGTACCGGGTCTGACGTGCGCTCCAATCGAATTTGATCCGCCGCTTGAATCCGATACAGTTCACTCGTTGCCGGGTGACCGGGGAGATCCAGGGCGGATCGGCAGCGCGGCGGCTGGCCGGGATCGCATTGCCGGGCAGCAGCTCACGCGGACGTGGCTCAGCTGGTAGAGCATCACCTTGCCAAGGTGAGGGTCGCGGGTTCGAATCCCGTCGTCCGCTCGCGTGAAGTCGCCGGGCCGTTCCCGCGAGGGGCGAGCCTGGCAGCTTCTACCTGGTGGCGTGGCCGAGAGGCGAGGCAACGGCCTGCAAAGCCGTGTACGCGGGTTCAAATCCCGCCGCCACCTCCGCAGTATTTCACGGCAACCACTTCTGTTCCGCCGATTTCTCCAGAGGTCTTCAAGCGCTGAGACGATCGTCTCAGCGCTTTGTGTTTATGTCGGCCGCGGCCGTGCCGCCTTCCGACGGCGCGGCCTCACTCGTTCGGACTCACGGGGAAGCGCGGAGATGGCGCGCCAGGGCGCGAGGCGCCGACCCCTCCGGCAAGGTTGGCATATGCAGGATGTGATCTCACCGCGCGTGACACCGATGCATCGGGGCATGGTCCGGATCGGTGGTGGCGCGTTCCTGATGGGCAGCGCCGATTTCCACCCGGAGGAGAAGCCCGTCCACGTCGCGTCGGTCGACGCGTTCTGGATGGACCGGCATCTGGTCACGGTCGCCGAGTTCCGCCGCTTCGTGAAGGCGACCGGCTATCTCACCGTTGCCGAACGCATCCCCGATCCGGCCGACTACCCGGGTGCCGCGCCGGAGACGCTCGTGCCGGGCGCGCTGGTGTTCACCATGCCGCCCGGACCGGCCGAGCCGGGCGACTGGCGGCAGTGGTGGTCGTACCTGGCCGGCGCGAACTGGCGGCACCCCCGTGGGCCGCGCAGCAGCGTGCTCGGGCAGGAGTTGCACCCGGTCACCCAGGTCGCCTATGAGGACGCGGCCGCGTACGCGGCGTGGGCCGGCAAAAGCCTGCCGACGGAGGCCGAGTGGGAGTTCGCCGCACGCGGCGGGCTGGAAGGCGCCGTGTACGCGTGGGGCGACGAGTTCACGCCGCTGAACCGGCGGATGGCGAACACCTGGCACGGCGAGTTCCCGTGGCACTTCTCTCCCGCGCCCCGTGCCAATGACCGGCCGGGCACCACGCCGGTCTGCATGTACCCGGCGAACGGCTACGGGCTCTACGACATGGCGGGGAACGTGTGGGAGTGGACGGCCGACTACTTCACCGCGGACCACAGCACCCGCGCCTCGTACGGCGCACCGCACCACCCGCAGGTCATCGACCTGCCGGCGGACGAGTTCGTCGAGCACTTCCCCAAGCGGGTGACGAAGGGCGGTTCGCACCTGTGCGCACCGAACTACAGCCTGGGCTACCGGCCCGCGGCACGCCAACCGCAGACCGAGGACACCGCAACCTGCCACCTGGGCTTCCGCTGCGTAGTGCGCGACTAGGCACCGCTTGTACGCATCTCAGGCTTTTCATCGCCGCCTACTTCATCCGCACGCCGGGGCGCTGTGTCCTTACGGCACGACCGTGACCGGCCAACGGCCTGCCTTGACCAGCCGCACGGCGACCGAGCCAAGGATGCGGTGGCCTGCCTGCTCAGAGGCGCCGATCACCACCGCGTCCGCCTTGATCCGGTCGGCGAGTTCGACCAGTCCGCGATACGGGTCGCCCTCCGCGGAGTAGAACTCCCAGCGCGGCCGCTGCTCGGGTGGGAGGCGGTCAGCGGTTTCACGGATGTACCGCTCCAGATCGTCGGCGTTGTCCCTGCCGACCTGCACCAGCGCCGCGCCGACCTGCGGAGTTCCCGCACCCATGGGCCGGATGTAGGCCAGTACCAGTTTCGAGCCCTGCCTGCGCGCCAACCCGGCCGCGTACGCCGCCGCGCGCATCGACGACTCCGAACCGTCGATTCCGGCCACGATCACTGACGGCCCGTCGTTACCCAGTTCGAACATTCCCGCCGCCCCAATCCGCGCAGCCCGTGTCTCCACCGCCGCGACGCCGGTCGCTCCTGTCGGGACGCTACGTGCCCGCCTGCGCCGAGCGTATCCGCAGCGCCGCCGGGCCTCGACCTCCCGGGTCGCCAGGACGGTCACCAGGACGCCCCCGAACCGGCCCCGCCCACTCGCGCCAGGTCTTGGCAGAGTCCTTGACAGACTCGTGGTCTAGTCCAATTATGGCGTGCAGTGGTACATACCACTGCACGCCGACCGGGCCCGGAGCTGCACCGCTCCACCGGTCGAACCGCTCCACGCGCTCGGTGCGGCTACGGCGACGCCTGGCCGACGCGGCAAAGAACAGGCACGATCCGGCGCGCGCCGCGGCAGGGACGCCCCGCGCTCCGGCACCTCCGCCGTTCCGTCCCGCTGGAGTGTCCATGCGTTTTCGCAGTGCTCGACCCTCATTCCGAACCGTGTCCACCAGAGCGCGCGCGGCGGTGACCGCCTTCGCCACGGCCGCCGCGGCCGGAGGGCTCGTCGTCACGGGCGCCGCCGCCGCCCACGCGGCCACCGCGATCCCCGCGCACGTGTTCGCCCCCTACTTCGAGGCCTGGACCGGCGACAGCCCGTCCACCCTCTCCACACAGTCCGGCGCCAAGTACCTGACGATGGCCTTCCTACAGACCGCCACATCGGGCTCGTGCACGGCCTACTGGAACGGGAGCACCAGCCAGCCGATCTCGTCCTCGACCTTCGGCAGCGACATCAGCGCCATCCAGGCCGCCGGCGGGAACGTGATCCCGTCCTTCGGCGGCTACACCGCCGACACCACGAACACCGAGATCGCGGACAGCTGCACCAACGTCAGCTCGATCGCGTCCGTCTACGAGAGCCTGGTCACCACCTACAACATCACCCGGATCGACCTGGACACCGAGGCCAACTCGGAGACCAACAGCGCGGGCATCGACCGTCGCAACAAGGCGATCGCGCAGGTGGAGAGCTGGGCGGCCAGCACCGGCCACACGGTGCAGTTCTCGTACACGCTGCCCACCACGCAGAACGGCCTGGACTCCAACGGCCTGGCCGTCCTACAGAACGCCGTCTCGAACAATGCGCGCGTCGACGTCGTCAATATCATGACGTTCGACTACTACACCGGCACGACGCACGAGATGGCCAACGACACCGAGACCGCGGCCGCCGGGCTGGAGAGCCAGCTGGCCTCGCTGTACCCGTCGAAGAGCGCTTCGCAGCTGTGGGGCATGATCGGCGTGACCGAGATGCCCGGCATCGACGACTACGGCGCCGCCGAGACCTTCACCACGGCCGACGCGACCACCGTCTACAACTGGGCCGTCGGCAAGGGCATCGCCGAGCTGTCGTTCTGGGCGCTCCAGCGGGACAACGGCAACTGCCCCGGCACAGGAGGCCAGGACAACTGCTCGGGTATCTCGCAGAGCCAGTGGTACTTCAGCCACACCTTCGAGCCCTACAGCGGCGGCACCACCAACCCCGGCAACGACTTCTCCGTCTCGGTCTCGCCCGGCTCGGCCGCGGTGAACCCGGGCTCGTCGGCCACGGCCACCGTGAGCACAGCGGTGACTTCGGGCTCGGCGCAGTCGGTGAGCCTGTCGTCCTCGGGCGCTCCCTCCGGCGTGACTGTCTCGTTCAGCCCGGCGTCCGTGACGGCAGGTGGCTCTTCCACCGTGACGTTCGCGACCTCGTCAACCGCCGCGGCCGGCACGTATGCGATCACGATCACGGGCTCCGCGACATCGGGCAGCCACAGCGCCACGTACTCGCTGACCGTCAACGGATCGGGCGGTACCGGCGGGGGCTCGCTGACCAACGGCGGCTTCGAGACCGGCAGCCTCAGCCCGTGGACCGGCCAGCCGGGCGACGGGGTCGTCTCCAGCCCGGTGCACTCGGGCAGCCACGCCGGGCTGATCGCGCCGACCTCCAGCCAGACCGGTGAGATCGACCAGACCGTGAATCTGAAGGCGAACACCAGCTACACGCTGACCGGCTGGGTGCAGGGCAACTACGCCTTCATCGGCGTCAGCGGCGGCGCCAGCGCCAGCAACTGGACGTCGTCGAGCACGTGGACCCAGCTCACCGTCACGTTCACCACCGGCTCTTCCGGCACCGTGACCGTGTTCGCACACGGCTGGTACGCACAGGGCAACGTGTACGTAGACGACTTCACCCTGAACTGACGACACTGAAAGCACCGACGGCACGCTGATCGGCTATTGAATCCCGCCGCCCCGTCTCTTGCGCCCGCACTGCGCGGGAGACGGGGCGGCGGCACGCGTTTTCGGCACGATATGTTCGGCTCAGTGCGGCGGTAGGCCCAGCGAGCCGCCGAGCATGCTCGCGACCATCGTGTCGAGCTTCGCGATCCCGCCGGCCACCGCGGTGGCCGACAGGAAGAAACCGAGCAGGATCGCCAGGACCGCGTGCGTGATCTTCAGCTCGTCCTTGCGAACCAGGAACAGCACGACCAAGCCGAGCAGCAGGGTGATCGAGATCGACAGGCGCATGGGAGCACAGGCCTCCTTCCGGCGGAAACGCCAGACGGACTCCCCCGGCAGTCAGCTCAACTGGTGTCGGATAGCAGCTTAGCGCCCATAACCGACATAGCCTGACTCATCCGGCTGCCGTCAGCCTGCGTCGAGACCGGCGCCGAGATCGAGCCCGGTGGTCGAGATGGCCCACGGGTCGCCACTCAGGTCCGCGTCGCCGGAGTTGACGGTGCCGCGCGGCTCGAAGAAGAGCACGCGGGTGCCCGGCGCGGCCGAAGGGCGGTGCCGCAGTCCGCGCGGGACGGTGAACAACTGCTGCGGACCGAGTACGACCGGCTCCCGGCCGTCGAGCTCGATGGTCAGTTCGCCCTCCAGAACGAGGAAGAACTCGTCGGTCTCCGGATGCGCATGCCAGACATACCCGCCATCCCCGTTGGCGATCTTCACGTCGTAATCGTTGACCCGAGCGGCGATCCGCGGCGCCCAGATCTCGTTGGCGAAGGAAGCGTAGGCCCTGCGCAGATCGACGACACCGGGCGAGTCAACCAGCCTCTCACTCCGATGATCACTCACGATACGGCTCCTGACTGTTCGTCGGATGAGTTGATCAGCGACCCGCGGCGGGTGAATACCCGTCCGATCACCACGCCGCACACCGCTCATCGGTGCAGCGACAGGCCCTTGAGCGCGCCGTCGACGTCCGCTCGCGTACCGAACACGGACATCCCCGCAAGGGAAAGGTCCTCCGTCGCGGTCTTACGCACGACGGCCCGATTGTCCTCGTCGTTGAACGTACCGAACAGTTCCTCGGGATAGACGGCGATGGCCAGGCCGCGTTCAAGGGCACGTCGATGCGCCTTACGCAGCTGGGCTGCGGTACCGGCGAAGACGAGAACCGGCTGCCCGAACATCGGCAGGTAACGCGTGTCCGACGCGTCAACGTATGGCTCGCCGACGGTCTGCGAGGCGGTAGCCGCGATACCGCTGACGGCAAACGCCGTGACGTTGAGCTTCTGCCAGACCGCCAGATCCTCGCGCACCACAACGGCGATCTTCGTATTACCGGTCTTCGTGTCACTCACACTATTCGCACTATTCGTATCAATGATCGTCTCGTCGCCATTCATACTTTGATCCTCCACTCCAGCGAACGAACCGGTCTTGCACGCTCGTGCGGCTCCCCGCGCCAATCCCCGCATCGCTCCTCACGCGGCCCATTCCCTCCTCGAAGCGGTCGCTGAGGCAGAATCGAAACGTGGAGACAGGTGATCGGGACTGGGCCAGATACTGGCGCGCGCCCGAAAGCTCGATCGAGGTGATGCGGGCGCACTTCGAAACGCACCGCTACCACCGCCACAGTCACGAGACCTACTCGTTCGGGGTCACCGAAACCGGGGCGCAGACGTTCACTTGCCGGGGCGCACGCCGCACGAGCGCAGCGGGCATGGTCATGGCGTTCAATCCGGACGATCCGCACGACGGCCACGCGGCCGACGAACTCGGCTTCACGTACTCGATCGTGCACATTCCCGCAGCGGCCGTGACGGAGAGCCTCGACGACCGGCGTGGCAGGCACACCGGTTCGCCGCTGTTCGCCGAGCCCGTGCTGCACGACCGGGCTGCTGCCGACGCACTGCGCAAGCTCAGCGCCGCGGTGACCGGCGGCCAGCGGCTGGCCGTCGACGAAGCACGTGACGCGGCGATCAGCGCGCTCGGGCGCTGCACGCCCCTACGCACCACCCTGGCTCTGGACGACGAAAACCGCCCAAGACCGCGGCGACGCGACGCGGGCATCGTGCGCGTGCGCGACCTGCTGCGTGCGGAGTATGCGCGCGAGATCGGCGCGGACGAGTTGGCGGCGGCAGCGGGATGCAGCCGCTTCGCGTTGTACCGGGCGTTCATGGCGGACGTCGGGATGTCGCCCGGCGACTACCAGCGCCAGCTGCGGTTGCGATCAGCGCGGCAGTTGCTGGCAGAGGGCCTGAGCCCGGCCCGGGCCGCCGCCGACACCGGCTTCACTGACCAAGCGCATCTCACACGCTGGTTCGGCCGTTGCTACGGCATCACACCGGCGCGCTACCGAGCTGCGGCCTTCAACGGCGCGGCGGAACCGTCCGGACGCCCGCGTGCGTTACCTGCTTAGGCTCCAAATGCAACGTACGCACACCGACTAGGCTGGTGAGAGTGGACGAGAACCGAGCGCTCCGCGTTGTGGACGCGTTACGCGATCGCGGCATCAACGCACACGTGGCCCGGGAGGGCGTGTACCAGATCGGCGTGCGCGTCTCGCTGCCCGACGGCCGCGAGGCGGTCTGGGACACCGACGACACGCCGGGCCTCGAAGCACAGGTGATGCGCGACGGCATGCTGGTCGGCTTCGTCCCAGTGATCGAGGGGTCCGAGGACTTCGACGAAGCCCAGACGATCGACGCCATCGCGCGCACCGACTACGACCAGCCGATCGCCCGCCAGCGCACGACCGCCCCGCCGCCCTCCGCGCCGCTGACCCGCGAAGGCGGCGTCTTCCGCCGTTTCCTGGGCGGCTTCCGCGAACGCTGACTCAGCCCGTCCGCCGCCCACTGAACGCACCCGCCGCAGCGGCTGCGCCGCACTCACCTCAACTTCACAAGCCCTGACAGATCGCGCACGACTGCGTGATTCCGATCCGCGATCGTCCCGAGCGTGGAGTGCGGGTAAAGGCCGAAGTACTCGCCGCGAGTGCGGTGGCTCCACGCCTGGGCGAGCGGCGTGCGCGTCTTGTAGAAGCTGACCATGTAGCCACCGCTGTAGACGCGCAGCAGCGTGTAGCCGCCGGGGTATTCCTTAACCGCGCCGACCTCCAAAAACTCGACATGCTCATTCGGGGTCTGGCTGTCGTCCACGAAGAACGTCCGCTTGTTGCGGTGCGTGTGCCCGCTGTGGTGGAAGAACACGCCCGGCATCTTCTCGTAAAGGCGCTGAAGTGCCACGGCACTCGGCCGGTCGATGTCGAAACCAGGCCCGGCGGGGGTGGTGACCGCAGACTCGTACGTGACCGGGTGGTGGCCGAACAGCAGTGTGGGCTGGTCGCGGTTCTTGCGCAGTTCGTGCGCGAGATCGTCCAGCTGACCGTCTTCCATCGTGCCGCCGGCCGCATCAAGCGTCGTCGTATCCAGGGCAACGATGCGTAGGCCGCCAAGTTCGTGCACGGCCAGTTCCTGGCGGCGCAGCCCGAAGGCGTCGCCCCAGCAGTCGTGGTGGTCGGTGGCGCCGGGAACGACGGTGCAGCCCGCGTAATCCGCACCGACCCGCGGACGGTCGTGGTTGCCGCGCGCGACAAAGTAATCAGCGTTCAGCGTGCCCCAGCCATCGAGCAGCTGCCGCGCGCGGGCCGACTCGGTCGGCAGTCCGTCGCCGGTCAGGTCGCCCGCGACGATCAGCGCCTGCGCTCCCCGGTCGGCCGCGTGCAGGTCGCCGAGCATCGCCCCGAGCATCACCTCGGGATACGGCGGCAGACCTGGGTCCTGCTGGAAGAACGGCGGCCAGCCCGCGGCGATGATCCCGCTGGCGGTCTCCCCGACGTGCAGGTCGTTGGACAGCGCGAGGGTGAACAAGTACGTCCCCGGCGGCGTAACCAGCGTCGTGAACGTGCTGGGGATGTCCTGCGACCCACCGACGCCGACCGGGAACTGAAGCGTGGTCTGCGACGCCACGACACCATTCGAGAGAGCCGCGAAGCTGTAAGCACGCCCCGGCTCAAGCCCGGTGACCTCCGCGTAGTGGTACGCGGTCGGCGTGGCGTCGTGCAACACGGGCTTGAGCGTGCTCGGGAGCGGGAAGCCGGTGCTCGGGTCCACGTCGCCGAGCAGCAGCAACGTGTCGGTCTGTACAGGCAGCGGCTGCCCATAGGCATCCACGGCGCTCGAAGAGCCGCTGAACCAGGTGATCACGACGCTGGTGTCGGTGACCGTCACCACTTCGACGTCGCGCACCACCAAGCCGGTCGAATCGGCGCGGGCACTGGATTCGACGGCCAGCGGAGCCGCCGCCAACAGGCTCCCCCACAGCAGTGCCTGACGACGCGTCGAACCCGCTCCACAACAATCCGTGACTGCCATGAGAAGCACCTTTGCTCCAGCCGGTGAACAACGGGCTACGCCTGGTTTGCGACCCGTGTCGGGCGGCAAGAACTTCGACGCACGGGCGCGCCTGCGTGGGGCAGGCGCGCCCGTCCGCCCCCGTTACCCCGTGAGTCATCAGCAATCTCCGGTTGCGCAGCGCCCACATCACCCGACTGCCTTAGTCACTGCGCCGCCTTGGCAGTCACTGCGCCGCCTTTGCCATCTTCACAGGCACCATGAGCTGCCAGAGCGGGTCGAGCGCGATCTGCGTCCACGCCGCCACGGTCAGCGGCGGCACGGCCCTGGTGACCTCGGTGGCCGGGTTACCCCAGTCCCCGTTGGCGGCGGTGATCTCAAGCGCGACGCCGTCCGCCCGGTTCGCGATGATCCGGTACTGGTACTCGCCGTACGGATCGGCCTTGAGCACCTCCGCCATCACCTGGTCCCCGTCGGGATAGTGCTGCACGGCGCAACTGGCCGGCAATGCACCAGCAGGCCGCTTGCCGCCGCCTTCCAGCAGCGGCGTCTGTAGCGAACAGTCGACAGGATCCATACCGGAATTCGCCGTTGTGGCGATCGCCACGAAGATTCGGGCGAGCCCGCTGCCGTCGTTGACGTCGACAGTCAGCAGCGACGTGTTCGAGGTCGAGAGCTCGTACGTGCCGTACTTCCAATCGGCCGGAACCCGGGTCTTCAGAATGTAGAAGGCAGCGGCCGAGTTGATCGGCACCAGCACCTCAGAGGCAGTCGGCGTGGGGGATGGAGTAGCGAACTCCGGGGCAGAACTAGCATCAGCACCCGACGAATTCGGCGAAGCCGCAGCTTCCGGTCCTGACTCCGCCCCCGGCCCCGTCGGCGCGCGCGACAAACGGTGCACGGCGGGTACCGCGCCGTCGGCGTCGTACTGGGTCGTGTGCATCACGCGCAGACCCACAGCGACACCCGCCCCAGCGAGCAACACCACAGTGGCGGTGCCCGTGGCAACCGCTGCGCGGCGCCGACGTCGGCGAGAGCGGCCAAGGCGCTCGCCTTCGGCCAGGATGACGGAGATCGGCGGGTCGAGCGCGCGGGTCACGGCGTCCATCAGCTCGGATAGCCGGTCTTCAGCGGCGTTCATCGTGCGTTCCCTTTGTGGATGGATGGTCCGAGGTAGGGGTCAGCAAGCAGTCAGTCCACGTTCGGCAGCCACAGCCACAGCCACAGGCGCGGCCAGCAGCTCAGTCCTGGAACAACAGCTCCCGGTCGTCGCCCAGCAGCGCGCGCAACTGCTTGAGCGACCGGTTGCAGATGCTCTTGATCGCGGAAGGGGTGGTATTCAGCATCTCGGCGACCGCCTCGACGCTGTGGTCATCCAAATAGCGCAGCACCATCACCGCCCGATTGCGCGGCGGCAACGACGAGAGCGCCTCAAGCAGCACCAGCCGCAGCTCCGGGTTGTCCCCCGGCGCACGGGCGTCGGCGAACTCCGAGATCGGGATCTCGCCGTTACGCCGCAGTCGCCGATGCGACAGGTACGTGTGCAGCAGCGTCTTACGGGCGTACGCGTCCACGGACTCGCTGTTCTGAATGCGGTGCCACGAGGCGTAGAGCTTGGCCAGACAGGTCTGCACCAAGTCCTGCGCCTCGTGCCAGTCCCCGCACATGAGGTACGCGATCCGGAAGAGCTGACCAGCCCGAGCGGACGCGAACTCGTGATATTGCGAGAGACCAGTGGATTCCCGATCACCCACGGTGGCTCCCCTGAACAATGCCGAGCATGACGACGTCATCAACTAAAGACGCCGAACGGCACCCTCAGGTAGCACAGCCCAGCACACCGGGCCGGACCGGGCCGGCCACTAGCCCAACCAAAGCCTTAAATGTCCCTAATCGTGACGAAAGACCTCAGGCAGCGCAGCCCACCACTCCCCCGGCTTCGCCTCAGGCACCTTCTCCTGGCAGGGGTCGGTCAGCTCCCACCAGCGCTGCGTGACCGGATCCGCAGCCATACGCGCCATATCGGCGGCGTAGTCGGAGCCGAAGTACTCGTAATAGCTGAAGAGCAGATCGCCATACAGGTAGATCGAGTAATTGCGAATGTTACAAGCGGTGATAGTGGCCAGCACCTCGGGCCAGGCCTCCCGGTGCAGGCGCAGATACTCCTCCGCATGCGAGACCCGCAGCCTGATGACATGCGCATAGCGCCTACCAGGCCCCAAGCCAGACTCGGCAGCAGCCCCGGCAGCATCAGCACTCGTGTCAGTGCCAGTGGCTGCACCACCATCACGCATATCGGCTTCAGTCACCCGCCGACCGTATCCCGCCACCCCCAACCGCAGCTACCGCCCCGTTCCCGCCTACTGCTGCGGCCAGGGCGTGTCCTCCTGCGGCGGCTGCCCTTGCCCCTGTTGCGCAGCCCCATACCCGTGCCCGTACCCAGACGGCGGCGCCTGCGGAGGCGGAGGCAGCGTGCCAGGGTACTGCTGCTGTGGCGTCGAGGGATACGGCGGCTGTGGCGACTGCGGTGCCTGATAGCCGGATCCACTCTGGTAATGCTGCGTAGGCGCCGACGTCGGCGTCGGATACTGCTGCGACCGTGGCGGCTGCGCATGCTGCCCACCCGGCCCAGGCGTCGGCGGGTAGTACCCGTTCCCGCCACCACCACCCCCGCCACCACCGGACCCGTTGTTGTTCTTCCGCGTGATCAAGAACACAATCACACCGATCAGCGCCAACACACCAACACCGAGCCCCGCATACAACCCGATGTTCGACGACGACTTACCCGACGACGCAGCCGACGTCGGCGTACTCGCGGCACCGCTCTCGCCCGCGACCCCGCTGCTCGCCGATGCCCCAGGCACAACCGCCGGCCCACCGAGCGGATTGCTCGTGTCACTAGGTGCGGAAGCTCCCAGCGCCTTCAGCGGGTCAATGACGCCGTAACCAACGTGATCGTCAATCCGCTGCCCTGACCCCTGCACCGTGTTGTCGATGATCACCCGCACGACCTGCCCCGCAGTCCAGTCCGGGTGCTTGCCGATGATCAGCGCAGCCTCCCCCGCCACCCACGGCGCGGCAAGAGACGACCCGCTTGCGGTGTTGTATCCGTCCCCTCGCGCTGGCACCTCGATCGAAACCCCGGGCGCCGCGACCGTCACATCGCTACCGAAGTGTGAATATTTGTCGATATGACCCACCTTATCGATTGACGATACGTCAATCACTCCTGGGACCGCAGCAGGGCAGTCGACCGCGTTTGTCGTCGTCCCAGTATTACCGGTCGCGACAACTATCACAGCGTTCTTGCTCAACGCATAGTTCACCGCATCGACTGCGTCAGAAGAACAGGAACCGTCCCGCCCGGCAGAAATGTTGACAACGCGCGCACCATGATCGACCGCGTAGCGGATTCCTGCGTCAATCGAGGCAACACTGGTACCATTGTCACCGATCTTGACGGGAAGGATCTTGGCCTGTGTCGCCAGACCATACATGCCCTGAGGATTGTTCGGATCACCGTGGGCATGAGCCGCGATGATCGCAGCCACACCTGTGCCGTGGTATTCGCTGGAATTATCACTCGTGTCAGAAGTCGGACTAGCCGGGACCATCAAATTCGTGCCGGCAAGCAGCGAACCCTGCAGATCAGGCTGAGTCGAGTCAACACCGGTGTCCACTACTGCGACGACGACACCAGCCCCGCGAGCTTGGTACTGGCTTCGAATTGTGGTGACGTTGAACTGACTGAGAGCCCATTCCTGATCGTAGACAGGATTGGTAGAAGCATGTCCGGGAATCGCGCTAAGCGTCACGAGGCCTATCACGCTCATGGTCGTGAGCGACGTTCTCATCCGGCCACGCGAGCCACTGCGCCTGTCCCTTACCATGCGCCACTCCCCATTTTCGCCAACTCAGACCCGCTATGTACCCGAGACAGGCTACAGACAGCGGCTACAGAATGGCACCTTCACTCGATGACGCCTCCCGGTGGCGCAGCCTGCTTATCGCCGTACCAGTAGTCGGGGTCTTGGCGGAGGAATCCGGCGCGGTTTCCACGCTCCTCGCCGCTGCTACCGGCGCCACCGCGGCCACCCATGCCCCCCATCATGCCTTGCTGGCCTTGGGGTCCGGCTGCTCCTCCAGCCGCGACTTCTTCTTCGCCAGCCGCAGCCGCTGCCGAGCCGTAACGGCTCGTGCCACTGCGCCCCTCACCAGCGCCTATGCCAGAGCCTTCGCCAGCGCCGAGATCGGTGCCAGCCTTGCCGGTTCCGTATTTACCGGAGCCGTAACCACCAGCACCGCTGTAACCGCCGCCCCCACCCGAACCGAACTCGCCTGCACCGAAAGCACCTGCACCTGCGCCGGCACCTAGTGCGCCCGCTCCACCACTAGCGCCGATACCGTTGCCACTCGATGCTCCGCCAGGCGTAGTGTTCGGGCCGGAGCCGCTGCCAGCCCAACCTGTGGTGCCCCCAGACCCACCGGCCCCCTGGGTAAACGTGTCGCCACCTGAGTTTTTAATTGGGGGCACCGTCACGCCCGGACCGCCACCTGCCGTGCCTCCGCCGCCGGACCCGAAACCGCCGGGGTAACCCCGATCGCCGGACCCTCCGCCGACAGCATGGCCACCACCGCCGTGGCTGCCTGGGTAACCGCCACCACCACCGGCACCGCCGCCGCCAGTGCCACCCATCGGATATATCGGAACTGGCATGACAGGAGGCGTCCCGGAGCCGTTCCCATTGGCATTGTTGTTGCTATTGTTCGGATCTTCGTGAAAACCCGCGCCACTCGGGAGTTGGCCCTCTGCGGAGGTGTATACGCCAGCGAGTTGGGTCATGGTGCTGATGGCCTGCTGGTGCTTGTTCGCGATGTCGCGCTTGGCCATCTCCGAGGCGACGGTCGCGGCGCCGTCGGTGGTGAGGAAGCCGAGTGCGCCGGTGGCGAAGTTCGAGTCGATGTTCGCGGTCTGCTGTTCCAGCCAGGACGACGGGTCAGGCATGTTGCTGCGGGCCCAGCTCAGCGCGCTCGCGGTGTTCGTTACCGCGGTGCTGGTGTTGGACGCGTTGTCGGCGTGGGTCTGCATCTTGTTGGCCACGGTCTGGGACTGCTGGAAGTACGCGTCGGCGGCGACGCCCTGCCATTGGGACTGAATGGCCGTCAGGTTCGACTGGAGTTCCGAGGTCGCCTGCTCCAGGTCCTGCGAATGGGTCTGCCACGCCTGAGCCGCGCTGTTCATCGCGTCGGGGCTGCCGGTGTGCACGTAGTTGTACAGCGTCTGGTGGTCCATCTTGCTGTAGTCGGTCATCTCTCCCCCTCGCTATGCCGCGCCGACTGATGTCGATGTCGTTGTCGTGTTCGTGCCCGTGCTCGGCGGTGG
>NZ_DASYZI010000365.1:0-18736 GCF_035946395.1 Actinocrinis sp. | reverse complement strand
ACGTCCTGCGACGCCTTGCCCTGCTGCTTGCGGGTGGCGAGGCCGTCGGTGAGCATCACGATGCAGTACGGGCAGGCCGCCGTCACCAGGTCGGGCTCGGTGCTCAGTGCCTCGTCCGTGCGCGTCTCGTTGATGCGCGTGCCGATCGTCTCCTCCATCCACATGCGGGCGCCGCCGGCGCCGCAGCAGAAGGAGCGTTCGCGGTTGCGCGGCATCTCGGTGAGGCGCACGCCGGGCACGGCGCCGAGCAGTTCGCGCGGCGGGCTGAACACGCGGTTGTGCCGGCCTAGGTAGCAGGGGTCGTGGTAGGTGACCGCGACGTCGACTTCGTTGGCCGGGACGAGCTTGCCCTCCGCGACGAGGCGTGCGAGCAGTTCCGTGTGGTGGACGACCTCGTAGTGCCCACCGAGCTGCGGGTACTCGTTGGCGAACGTATTGAAGCAGTGCGCGCAGGTCACCACGATCTTCTTCGCGCCGACCTCGTTGAGTGTCTCCACGTTCTGCTTCGCGAGCTCCTGGAACAACAGCTCCTGGCCGAGTCGCCGGGCGGGGTCGCCCGTGCAGGTCTCGCCGCTGCCGAGCACCATGAACCCGACGCCGGCCTCGTGCAGCAGCTCGGCGACGGAACGCGTGGTGCGCTTGGCGTTGTCGTCCAGCGATCCCGCGCAGCCGACCCAGAAGACATACTCGACGTCGTCCGGCAGCTTGTCCTCGCCGCCCTCGCCGAAGACCCGCACCTCGAACGGCAGTCCGGCGGCCCACTCAAGCCGGGCCTTCGCGCCGCGACCCCACGGGTCGCCCTGCCGCTCCAGGTTGCGCAGCATCGTCTGCGCCTCGCGCGGGAATTCGGACTCGATCATCACCTGGTAGCGGCGCATGTCGACGATGTGGTCCACGTGTTCGATGTCCACCGGGCACTGCTCCACGCACGCGCCGCAGGTGACGCAGGACCAGAGCACGTCCGGATCGATGACGCCGTGCGCATCCGACGTGCCGACGAGCGGACGGGCCGCCTCGGCGAGCACGTTCTCGGGCAGCGCCTCCCGTTCGGCGTCCGAAGAAGCGAGCAGGTAGGGCGCCTTGGCCAGCGCGTGGTCGCGCAGCTGCATGATCAGCAGCTTCGGGCTCAGCGGCTTGCCGGTGTTCCAGGCGGGGCACTGCGACTGGCAGCGGCCGCACTCGGTGCACGTTCCGAAGTCCAGCAGGCCCTTCCAGGTGAAGTCCTCGATCGCGCCGCGGCCGATCTTGTCGTCCTCGCCCGGGTCCTCGAAGTCGACCGGCTTGCCGCCGGAGTAGACCGGCAGCAGCTCGCCGAGCGCGCGCGGACGGCGGGAGAAGGCGACGTTGAGCGGCGCGAGGAAGATGTGCAGGTGCTTGGAGTACACGACCAGCACCAGGAAGCTGAGCACCACGCCGAGCGAGCCGAGGATGCCGACGGTTTCGAGAACGTCGTTCGCGGTGCGCCCGGCCGGGTGAAGCCAGTGCCCGACCTGCTGCGAGGCGAAGGCCCCGTGCGCGTAGGGGAAGTAGCCGGTGTTGATCTGCGCGCCGCGGTAGAGCAGCAGCGTCCACATCACGTTGAAGATCATCAGCAGCACCAGCCAGGCCGGGCCGAGGTGCGAGCCGAAGAAGCGCGAGCGGCGGCCCGCCCGCTTGGGCGACTGGCGCAGCCGGATGGCCGCGAACGCGACCAGGCCGCAGATCACCGCGACGATGAAGAAGTCCTCCAGAAAGCCCAGCCAGGTGTCGGTGCCGATCAGCGGGATGTGGAAGTCGCGCTGGAACAGCGCGCCGTAGCCCTCGACGATGGTCGCGCCGAGGATGACGAAGCCCCAGAAGACGAAGAAGTGCGCCGTCCCCGCCCCGCTCCACTTCAGCAGCTTGCGCTGGCCGAACACCTCGACGGTCACCGCCCACAGCCGCCGGCCGGCGCCGCGGGTGCGGTCGGGATCGACCGGCTGCCCCGTCCGGCCGAGCCGGTAGAGCGTCAGCACCCGCTGTCCGGCCAGGGCGAGGGCGGCAGCCGTGATCGCCAGGCCGAGAATCATCCGCAGTACCACTTGCGCCTCCAATGAGGTCGTACGCACCGAGGAGGGTGCGGGCCCTCCTACGCCTCGTCGTCCTGCTATACCTTACTTACCCGCCGGTAACATTTAGCACATCACGAGTGTGAATGTAACAGCGCTGGGCTGTTCACCAGGATGTCGCCCAGAGGTATGTGATTGATGGCCAAGGGCGGGGTAGTCGTGGGAGTCTTCGTGCCGTCGGGTCGTGTGTTGCCGTGGTGATGTTCGGGCGTGGAGGGCTAACCAGTGGCGTCGTGGGGTCAGTTCCCTTCACCAGGAGTGTGGCGGCGCCCGGCGTTGCGACCCGTCGACGTGGTGGTGTTCGCGGCGCTGCTGGCGCTGCTGTTCGGCCTGCTGCGGCTGGCGCCCGCGCTCAACGCGCCGTTCCTGCCCTCGCAGGCGCCGCGCACGGTGTCCACGGATCCGGCCGACCTGCCGTACTACGCGGTGCGCTCGCTGCTGCGGATGTTCATCGGGCTCGTCCTGTCGGTGCTGTTCACCTTCGTGTACGCCACGGCCGCCGCACGGCTTCGGCGGGCCGAGAAGGTGCTGATCCCGATGCTGGACATCTTGCAGTCGGTGCCGGTGCTCGGGTTCCTGACCGTGACGGTGACCGCGTTCATCAACCTGTTCCCGGGCTCCGCGCTGGGCCTGGAGTGTGCGTCGATCTTCGCCATCTTCACCTCGATGGCCTGGAACCTGACCTTCGCGTTCTACCACTCGCTGGTCTCGCAGCCGCGCGACCTGGACGAGGCGGCGCGCGTGATGCGGCTGACCAAGTGGCAGCGGTTCTGGCGGGTGGACGTGCCGGGCGGGATGATCCCGCTGGTATGGAACGGGATGATGAGCTTCGGCGGCGCCTGGTTCTTCCTCGCCGCGTCCGAGTCCATCAGTGTGCTGGGGCACACGTACGCGCTGCCGGGCATCGGCTCGTACGTCGCGGCGGCGATAGCGCAGGGCAGTCTGAGCAAGGTCGGCATCGCGATCGGTGTGATGATTGTCATGGTGATGGCGGTCAACGTGGTCTTCTGGCGGCCGATGGTCGCCTGGGCCGAGCGGTTCCGCGCCGAGGAGTCGGCTGCTTCGGAGAAGCCGCGCAGCATGGTCCTGGAACTGCTGCGCCGCTCGACGGTCCCGGACCTGGCGGCGCGTCCGATCCGGCCGGTCAGCCGGATGCTGGACCGGATCACCCGGCCGTTCGGGCTGGCCGAGCACCCGCTCGCGCGCCCGGTGCTGCGGCAGCGCACCGGGGACGTCTTCTTCGCCGGGGCGGTGAGCGCCGTCGCGGTGTACGGGGTCTGGCGCGCGCTGTCGTACGTGGACAAACACATCGGCCTGGCCGAGTTCGGGCACGCGTTCGCCCTCGGCGCGGCCACGTTCGCCCGGGTCGTGGTGCTGCTCGTGGTGGCCAGCGCGGTGTGGGTGCCCGTCGGGGTGTGGATCGGGATGAACCCTCGGGTCTCCCGGTTCGCGCAGCCGGTCGTGCACGTGCTCGCCTCTTTCCCGGCCAACTTCCTGTTCCCGTTCGCCGCGGCGTTCTTCGTGGCGGCCGGCATCAGCCTGGACCTCGGCGGCGTGCTGCTGATGGCGCTCGGCGCGCAGTGGTACATCCTGTTCAATGTGATCGCCGGCGCTTCCGCGATCCCGTCCGACCTGCGCGAGGCGATGCGCAGCATGGGGGTGCGCGGACGGCTGCGCTGGGAGAAGTTCATCCTGCCGGCGGTCTTCCCGGCGTACGTCACCGGCGGGATCACCGCGGCTGGCGGGGCGTGGAACGCCTCGATCGTGGCCGAGGTGGTCGACTACGGCCACCATCACCTCAAGGCGACCGGGTTGGGCTCCTACATCGCGCAGGCCGCCGGGACGGGGGACTTCGCCCGGGTGCTGGTCGGCGTCGTGGTGATGAGCGTGTACGTGGTCGGACTCAACAGGCTGGTGTGGCGGCGGCTGTACGCCCTGGCGGAAACGAGGTACTCGCTGTGAGCACGGGGACAGGTACAGGCGCGGGCACGGTCGGGCCGGTCATCGTCGACGCCGAATCCATCACCAAGACCTTCACCACGCCGGACGGACGCGCGCTGCCGGTCCTCGACGGGATCTCGTTCACGCTGCGCGAGGGCGAGATCGTCGCGCTGCTGGGCAAGTCAGGCTCCGGCAAGTCCACGCTGCTGCGCTGCATCGCGGGGCTGATCGCGCCGTCCTCGGGGACCGTGTCGTATCGCGGCGCGCCGCTGAACGGGGCGAACCCCGGGGTGGCGATGGTGTTCCAGTCCTTCGCGCTGCTGCCGTGGCTGACGGTGCAGCAGAACGTGGAGCTGGCGATGCAGGCCCGCGACGTGCCCGAGGAGCAGCGCGCCGAGCGCGCGCTGCGGGCGATCGACCTGATCGGCCTTGACGGCTTCGAGTCGGCGTATCCGAAGGAACTGTCCGGCGGGATGCGCCAGCGCGTCGGTTTCGCCCGCGCCCTCGTGGTGGAGCCGGACGCGCTGCTGATGGACGAGCCGTTCTCGGCGCTGGACGTGCTGACCGCGGCGAACCTGCGCGGCGAGCTGACCCGGCTGTGGGAGGGGCGCGAGTTCCCGGTCAAGTCGGTGCTGATCGTCACGCACAACATCGAGGAGGCGGTGCAGCTCGCGGACCGGATCCTGGTGCTGTCCTCGAACCCCGGCCGCATCCGCGCCGAACTGGAGGTGCGCCTGCCCAGGCCGCGCGACCGGCGCGACCCGCAGTTCGACGCTCTTGTGGATGCCGTGTACGGCATACTGACCGGCCGCGAGGAGCGCGCGCACGCGGCGGTTGCCGAACTGGCTGAGGCAGAGGCAGCCGTGTCGGCATCGGCGGTACGTGCGGCCACCCCGGCGGACTTGCCGCTGCCGGAGGTCTCCGCGGGCGGGCTGTCCGGGCTGCTGGAGATCCTGGCCGCGCGCGGCGGCGAGGACGGGCTGGCCGAGTTGGCCGAGGACTTCAACTTCGAGATCGACGACCTGTTGCCGCTGGTCGACGCGGCCGTGATGCTCGGGATGGCCCGGGTCGCCGACGCGCGCATCAGCATCACCGACGAGGGCCGGGCCTTCGCCGTGGCCGACATCGACACCGGCAAGGAGCTGTTCGCGCAGGCCGCCGCGCAGCGCGCGCCGCTGATCCGGGCCATCGTCAAGGCGCTGCGGACCACCACGGACGGCTCGCTGCGCGAGGGGTTCTTCCTCGACGTGCTGCGCCGCGGCTTCTCCGCCGACGAGGCCCGCCACCAGCTCGGCATCGCGATCGACTGGGGCCGCTACGCGGAGTTGTTCGAGTACGACGCCGAACGTGGCGAACTGGTGCTCCCGGGTGTCCCAGGTGTCCCGGGTGTCACAGCCGAGGCGGCGCCGGTGGCGTGAGCCCGAGTGGGCAAGTCACCGGCGCCTCGGACGAGCTGTGCCGGGCGTCAACGCGCGAGCGCGTCCTCGACGAGCTTGACGATCACCAGGACCGTCGCCGCGAGCAGGTAGAGCCTCAGCGCGCCCATTCCGATCTTGCGGCCGGCGGCCATGGTCGGGCGGGTCAACTCGGCCAGCGGCGGCATGCGCCACATGTCCCGGCCGACGCGGTCTATCGGCGCAGTCACCGCGCGACGACCGCGGGCCAGCACGTATCCGGCCGCGAGCACTCCGACGCCGCCGCACACGGCCATGATCTGGTAGATCGCGCCCGCCGAGATGTTCGGGAACAGCACCGCGGCGGTGAGGATGATCGACAGGGTCACCAGTACGCCGACCACGGCCGCCGTGAACAGGTTCGTCCGGCGCCCGTTGACCCACGGTCCGAGCACTTGGCGGTCGTTGCACAGCATGAACAGGTACAACGACGCGGAGGGCAACAGCACGCCGGCAAGGGCCTGCACGCCCTCGGTCAGCAGCCCGAGCGGTGAGCCGGGGAGCAGCACGATCGCCGCCGCGACGGCGACCAGTCCGCCGTACACCGCGTAGAAACCCTTAGCGCCGCGCACGCCGCGGTGCAGCGAGTGCTTGAGGCCGAGCACGTCGCCGATCGCGTACGCCGTGGACAGCGAGACCGCGAAAGCGCCGATGATCGAGGCGTCCAACAGCGCGATCGCGAACAGCACGCCCGCCGTGCGACCCGCGTAGGCTTCCAGGCCGCCGGCGACCCCTGCCGCGTCGGTGAAGCCGCCGAACGCACTGCTGTGTGCGAACGCGGCCGCCGCGGCGCCCATCATCGCCGAGGCGCCGACGACCACGACCGCGATGCCCAGCCACAGGTCGGCCTTCTCGTACCGCATGAACCGCGGGGTGATCCGCTTGTCGATGACGTACGACTGCTGGAAGAACAGCTGCCAGGGCGCCACGGTGGTGCCCACGATCCCGATGACCAGCAGCATCAGCGTGGCCATGCCGCCGGATCCGCCGGGCATCGTCGGCAGCACGAAGCCGCGGGCCATCTGCCCCACGCCCGGGTGGGCGAGGAAGTAGATCGGCACCAGCAGCAGCGACCCGGCGCACAGCGCCATGGCGATGCGCTCGAAACGGCGGAACGAGCCGGTGAACGCCGAGCCGACGATGACGGCCGCGGCGAGCACCACCGCGACCGGCTTCGGCAGGCCGAGATAGCCCGAGGCCAGCGTGATCCCGATGAACTCGGTCACCAGGGTGAGCGCGTTCAGGATGAACAGGTCGATGACGCTGAACGCTCCCCAGAACTTCCCGAAGCGCGCCATGATCAGCCGGGCGTGCCCGACCCCGGTCACCGCGCCGAGGCGCAGCACCATCTCCTGGTTGACGTACAGCACCGGGACGAGCAGCAGCAGCGTCCACAGCAGGTGCGTGCCATAGTTCTGCCCGGCCTGGCCGTAGGTGGCGAACGCGCCGGCGTCGTTGTCGCCGACCATGACGATCAGGCCGGGGCCGATGATCGCCAGCAGCGTCTTGAGCTTCGCGGACAGTCCCCGGCGGGCGCCTACGTCGCCGACCCTGATCGTGCCGAGCGCACCGCGGATGTCGCCGAGGTGCATGTCGTCGAGCACGGCGGTGCGGGTGGTGGTAATTGCAGTGGCGTTGATCGCCGGGGTGTCAATCAGGCCGGTGTTGATCGCAGCGGTGTTGATAGCAGTGGTGTTGATAGCAGCAGTGTCGATGGCGGCGGTCGTCATGGTGGTTCCCTCCCTTTGCCCACGTGGGGCTCATCGAACGGGAGGCGCGCAGCACTCATCCGCCCTGCCAGGGCACGCGTGAACGCCGCGCTGGCGGAGAAAATCAGAGGCAGAGTGGGTGGCTACCGCGCGCCGGACTCGGAGAACGAGCGGTGGCGGATTCGGATTTGGGGTCGATGCCGACCCGGTCTACTGGAATCCATGTGACTCGCCTCCTTCCGGCCGTGGCGCACGCGGGCGCCGTGCTGAGCGGCACACCAGGGGAAGCAGCCGACGGGACCCCGCCCGCCGGGACACCCCTACTCGTCAGAGCTTTGGCACTTCACGGCGTAGCGCGAGGCCCTGGGGACCCGCCTGCGCAGCCACTTGGCCTTTCCCCTTAGCCCGGGGAGAGGTGTCCTGATCCGGAGGGTCTCTCGACCGGCGGGATCAGTGGCCTGTGTCCGTGAAGACGCCTCACCGAACGAGGTGCCTTGGAACAACGATTCACATGGTGAACCGTTTGCCCGCCCTTTGTCAAACCGGCGCGCGGTAAAGCGGGCACGGAAACCGTGCTGGGCCGCCCCATGCCGGGCGGTATATCCAGCTCAGTATCCGAGCGCGTGCAGGCGCTCGTCATCTATGCCGAAATGGTGGCCGACCTCGTGCACGACGGTTTTCGTCACCTCGACGACGACCTCCTCACGGGTGCGGCAGATGCGCAGGATCGGCAGCCGGAAAATGGTTATCCGGTCCGGCTGGACGCCGGCGTACCACTCGCCCCGCTCGGTCAACGGCACTCCCTCGTAGAGGCCGAGCAGGATCGGGCCGTACGGCGGGCACTCGTCCTCGATGAAGATCGCGACGTTGCGCATCGCGCGCTTCAGCTCGCGTGGGATCGTGCGCAGCGCCTCCTCGACCAGCGACTCGAACTCGTCGGCGGGGACGTCCAGCATCGCAGCCTCCGCTCTGTTGCTGCCGGTGGTGTTCTTGCACTGTGTTCATTCAAAGTCTTTCAAACTGTGTTCTTGCGCTGTGTTCTTGCACTGTGGTTCTTACCGAGCAGTGTTCTTACCGAGCAGTGTTCCCGCCAGGCGGAGCACATGGCCAGCAGGAAGGCGAGCCGTGCGTGCGGTTACGCGAGGCTCTCGTAGGCCGCGAGCACGATGCCGAGGGCGCGGACGTCGCCGTGTTCCCGGCCGAGCATCTGGTTCATCACGTACGAGACGCTCATCCGCTTGTCGATGTCGACCATCACCGTCGAGCCGCCCCAACCGCCCCAGTAGAAGGCGCGGTCGGACAGCGCGTAGCCCATGCCATAGCGTATTGAGGCGGCCAGGACCTGGTCGAAGCCCCGGTACTGCTCCTGCCGCGCGACCTCACAGCCCTCCGGGGACAGCAGCCGCACACCGTGCGCCGTTCCGCCGTTGGCCAGGACCGACTGCACCGCGGCGACGGAACGGGCGTTGCCGACGCCGCTGCCGAACGGCAGGTGTGCGCGCCGCCAGGCGACGCTGTTGCCGTCGCTCAGCCGCAGCCCCTTGTTGATGACGGCGGCGGGCATCGCACGCTCGGGGATCGGCGCCTCCCAGTCGCGATCGATCGAATCCGGCGGCGCGATGCTGAGCGCGAGCCGGTGATCGTGTTCGGCGGGCAGCCCGATGTGGAAGTCAGCGCCGAGCGGACCGGCCACCTCCTCGGCGAAGAAGGTGCCGAGGCTGCGTCCGGTGATCCGGGCGACGACTTCGCCGAGCAGGAATCCCTGGGTCACCGAGTGATAACCGGCCAGCTTTCCGGGCTCCCACAGCAGCGCCTGCTTTGCCAGCAGCGTCGTGATCCCCGTCCAGTCGTAGAGCTCCCCCACCGGCACCTTGCGGTCGAAGTCCGGCAGCCCGGCGGTGTGCGAGAGCACGTGCCGCACCAGCACGCCCTCCTTGCCCGCCGCGGCGAATTCTGGCCAGTACTGCGCCACCGGCGCGCAGAGGTCCAGGTCGCCGCGATCGGCCAGGACGAGCGCACACAGCGAGGCCATCGTCTTGGTCGTGGACCACACGTTCGTGATCGTGTCGCGCTCCCACGGGATCGTGCGCGCCTCGTCGACGTACCCGCCCCAGATGTCGACGACCAACTCGCCGTCGAGGTACACGGCCGCGCAGGCGCCGACGTCCTTGCCGTCGAGCGAGGCCGCGAGCGCGTCGTGTACCCGCTTGAACTTCTTCTCGTACGTCCCCTGAATCTCGGCCACGGGCGGAGCATCGCCCGCGGCGGTGGAGCGGGTCAACCGATTGGTTGCCCTGTCGCACGGAAGTGTTGTCGGGTGCGCCGGCTTTCGCTGCCGTGAATTGCGGGCAGACTCGAAATTGTGGTCGAGTTTCCGGCCGTGCGCGGAAACTCGAAGAGCCCCGGAAAACCGAGAGGAACTGCCGCGATGGTGCATTTCTCGTGTTCGGCGAACGGCTCGGGACCGACCTGGACGATGCACGTCGAAGGCCGGGAAGCGGTTCGCTGGCCGATCCTGAGCACCGGCCCGGTGGTTCTTTCCGACAGCCGCCTGGAGCAATTCGCCGAACGGCTGCTCGGCGTCCGGCTCGCCGAAGTGCCGGACCTGGCGGCACGCGCCGTGCGCTATCCCCAGGGCAGCGACGGGAACGCGAGCGCGCTCGTTCTGCACGGAGCCACCAGCGCGAAGCGGGACTTCGAATGCGCCGTGACGGACCTGCTGGCCGGGCGCGCGCCGACCGACATGTCGGGGTTTCTGGAGACGCGCGCGGTCGCGCTCGCCGGGCCGGACGACCTGGTCGTCGGGCGCATCGCCTCGTGGCGCGAGGCCGTGCGGTTCTTCGGCGTGCAGGCGCTCGACCTGCTGGACACCGACCACTACTACCTGACCCACGCCGTCCTCGATCAGGTCTCCCGCGAAACGGCCGCCTCGACGCGGCTGCTCGACTGGGTGTCGGCGCATCCCGACTGCGTCGTGCGCCCGTACGTCTTCGACCTGGAGACGCAACTGCTGCTGCTCTGGCTGGTCCGGCGGCTCGGCTTGCCGCACTTGACGGTCGACGCGAACGCTCCGTCGGTTTCGACGTACTGGAACCAGAAGAGCCATCTGCATCCGGAGACTTCGTTCGCGGCGGCGCTGGCCGTCGAGGGGTTCAGCGCGCAGCGAACGCTGGATCTCGAATACTCGTATTCGCCGATGGCCGAACAGCTGCATATCGAGCTGCCGACGGTGCCGGGATACACGGTCGTCCGCGAAGCGCGCACGGAACGCGAATTCACCGCGGACATGTGCACGGCCGGCCGGCTGCTGCGTGAGCGCTACGGCCTGCTGCGCGGCTGCCTGAAGCCGTCGCAGGGCGGGGGCGGCGCCGGAATCGTGTCAGGCCTGGTACTCGCCGATGAGCACGGCTTGGCCGCCGCCGCGCAGGCGGCCTATCCGCACGGCGGCGACTACGTCCTCGAAGCGGACGTGGACCTCTTCAGGTTCGACGTGGCGGGCAGCGCGCAGAAGCTCTCCCCCTCGGGCCACATCCGCGGCGGGCAGGTGGCGACCGGGATGACCGCGCAGTTCGTCGACGGCCACGCGTGGGTCGGCAACGTCTACTTCGACTCCGCCACGGCCGCGCAGTTCGGCATCGCGCCGGAGCTCTACGACCTGATGAGGTCGGCGATAGGTGAACTGCACCGCGGGCTGAGCGCCGGCCAACCGGCCGGGAGCGGGTTCGTCACCGGCGGCGTCGACTTCGTCGTGGGCCGGCTCGGCGGGCGGTTCGGTGACCGGCCCGTCGCCGCCGCGGTCGATTTGAATCTGTCGCATCACGGCGGCGAGTACCTGCGAGCGTTCCTCGAAGAGTCCGTTCCCGCCGGCCGATACGCGGCCACCCGCGTCTTCCGGCCGTCCGCGGACGCGAATCTGGCCGACACCGCTTCGGAACTGTCGCGGTCCATTCCCGAGCGGGAGCGAACCCGGCTGATCGGCGTCATCCCCGACGACTGGGGCATGCTGGCGGCGACGGGCGACACGCCGCTCGACGCGGCGCGGCGCGTGTTCATGCTCGTGGAGCGGCTTCAGTCCACCGGGCTGGCGCTCGTCTGAGATACACATGGGTGTGGGCTGATACGGTTTCCCGGACGACCGCCATCCGTAGCCGACCGGCACCGGACGGTCATCGACCGACTGCCCGGCAAGCAAGTGGAGGAACCTGTGAGCGACGGCCGGGAGGCGTTCGCCGCGGCACCCGTCAAACCGACGATCTCCTATGAGGACTTCGCGAAGGTCGACATCCGGGTCGGGCTGATCGAGAGCGTCGAGGACAAGGAGGGCTCGGACAAGCTCGTCCGGCTCACCGTGGACTTCGGCGACCACAAGCGCACCATCCTGGTCGGCATGAAGCAGGAGCGGGAGGACCCGGCGGAGATCGTCGGCCGGCAGGCGCTGTTCGTGGTCAACCTGGAGCCGCGCAAGATGATGGGCGAGCTGTCCGAGGGCATGATGTTCGACATCGGATACGCCGACCACGTCACGCCGGTGCTCGCGCAGCCGGAGCGCGCCGTTCCGAACGGGACCCGCGCCGGCTAGGACGTGGCCGGGGACGCTGGCTGTGTCGCTTGAGATCGCCGTTGCGGGCAGTGGCGGCGAGAGCGTCACTTCAGGGCGAGCAGGGCGACGCCGGCGGCGGCGGTGGCGAGGCCGAACCACTGCGTGCGGCTGATCCGCTCGGTGAGCACGACGCGCGCGAGGACGATCGTGGCCGCCGGGTAGAGCGCGACGATCACCGCGCTGACGCTGAGCAGGCCGGAGCGGGCGGCCAGCAGGAAGAGCAGGTTCGCCAGCGAGTCCAGGGTTCCGGCGGCCGCGGCGATCTTGACCGGCGGCCGGCCGGGGTCTATTCGCCGCCGGATCGCCACCGCGGTGCCGAGCACCAGCAGGCTGCTGACCGCGCGGCCGGCCAGCAGCGGCGCCACGCCGCTGTCGTGCGGCGCCTGGTCCAGGGTGATCAGCTGGGTGGCGATCGCGGCGCCGGCCAGGCAGGCGACCGCTATCGCCCGCGGGCGGACCGACGCGACCGAGACCGAGCGTTCCACCGTGACCAGCATTATGGCGCTCACCGCCACCGGCAGGCCGGCGGCCTGCGCCGCCGACAGGTGCTCGCCTTCAGCCAACCCGACCATGACCGGGAGCGCCGCCGACACGATCGCGGTGATCGGGGCCATGACGACCATCGGCCCGATGGACAGCGCGTGGTAGAGCAGCGCGAACGCGAACGCGGACGCGACGCCGGACAGCGCGCCCCAGCCGATGGACCCGGCGCTCCAGCGGGCGCCGAGGAACGGCAGGACCAGCGCCTCGACCGCCAGGCTGGCCGGGGCGCTGATCGCGACCACGGTGAAGACGTTCGCCTTGCGCGAGGCCGTGCCGCCCAGGAAGTCGGCAGTGCCGTAGGCGACGGCGCTGGCGACCGCCAGCAGGATCATGAACAAGAAGCAGTCCCCGTGTATTCCTTGTGTCCCGTAGCGGCGCTCCCGGGTGCCGCAGTCCGGGTGCCAAAGTTCTGGGTGCCGCAGTTCCGAGTGTCCCCGCCGACGACCGCTCAGATAAGTGGTGGGGCGGCCAATTCACCCGTCCGAGGCCGCCGTGCCGCTCGACGAGGAGTCGAGTGCGGGGGCGAACCCGGGATCGACCTCGCGGAAGGCCTGCTCCAGCAGGCTCGCCGCGGTGTCGACCTCGACCTGTGTCACGGTCAGCGGTGGCATGAACCGAAGTGTAGCGTCGCTACGGCCGCCCACCTCCAGGATCAGACCATTGCGAAGCGCGGCCCCCTGCACGGCGCGCGCGAACTGCGCGCCGTCGGCACCGTTGTCGGGATCCGCCAGCTCCATGCCGAGCAGCAGGCCGGCGCCCCGCACGTCGGCCACCCACCGGCTGCGCTTGCCGATCCGCTCCAGCCGCTGCCTCAGCTGCGCGGCGCGCTCGCGCACGTTCAGCAGCACATTGTCACGCCGCACGACCTCGATCGCCGCGACGCCCCCGGCGAACGCCAGCTGGTTGCCGCGGAACGTGCCGATGTGCGCGCCGGGAGCCCATTTGTCCAGGGCCCGGTCGTAGAGCAGGATCGCCACCGGCAGCCCGATCCCGGACAGCGCCTTCGACGCCACGACCACGTCCGGCTCGATCCCGTAGCCCTCGAAGGCGAACCACGTCCCGGTGCGGCCGCAGCCGGTCTGCACCTCGTCCACGATGAGCGGGATGCCCGCGCGCGCGGTGATCTCGCGCACCCTGCGGGCGAACCGCGGCGTCGCGGGGACGGAGCCGCCCTCGCCCTGGACCAGTTCGAGCAGCACCGCGGCCGGCTTCTCGACGCCGCCGTGCGAATCCGCGAGGCTGCGTTCGAGGTAGGTCGCGCAGTTCGTCTCGCAGCTGTCCGGCTGGAGTCCCAGCGGGCAGCGCAGGCAGGAGGAGAACGGGAAGAAGTGCACGCCCGGCATGCCGTTGCCCACCCCGGCCCTGGCCTCCCGGTTCCCGGTCACCGCCATGGCCCCGGCGGTGCTGCCGTGGAAGCCGCCCTGGAAGGCGACGATGTTGTCCCGGCCGGTCGCGATCTTGCATAGCTTGATCGCTGCCTCCACGCCGTTCGCCCCGGTCGGGCCGCAGAAGTGCACCTTCATCCGGCGCCGCATGGCCTCGGGCAGCATTTCCAGCTGGAGTTCGGTGAAGCGGTCCTTCACCGGCGTCGGCAGGTCGAGCCCGTGCGTGAAGACGGACAGCTGCCGGGTGACCGCGGCGACGACGTCGGGATGGTTGTGTCCCAGCGACAGCACGCCGGCGCCGCTGAGGAAGTCCAGGTAGACGTTGCCGTCGACGTCCTCGACCAGGGTGCCCTCGGCGCGGCGCACGGCGATCGGCAGCCGCCGCGGATAGCTGCGCGCGTTCGACTCGCGTTCGATCTGCCGGGCCAGGTACTGCCGGCCGATCGGCCCGGGGACGGGCGTGCGCACCGGCGGATTACGCCACTCCAGCGATTCCTCCGATGGGGGGACGTCCGTCCGGGGCAGTGCTTGCGAAGTCATGGCTCTCCGATATAGCGCTGGCTGCGCTGACAGTGGCTGGGGCGGCGGTGACAGGGACGCGGTCGCGGGCGAGTTCGGCGGCGAGCCGGCGCTGGATGGCCGCCGCCCGCAGGGACAGCAGGCTGAACGAGCCGGAGTCGCCGATGCCGTGGCTCGTCTCGCACACGCCGTTGAAGAAGAGCGGGGGCGCGTCGCGGGTCTCGACGAGGTAGTCCCGCGAGATCCGCAGGTAGCCGTCGTCGAAGACCAGCCGGTCGGCGACGCCCGAGACCAGCGCCGGATACGGCTCCTGATTCCCGGCGGGACCGAGGTCGCGGAACCCGGTGGCCAGCACCACCGCGTCCGCCTCGACGCGTTCGAGCGCCCCGGTGTGGACCTCCTCGACGGTGAGCAGGACCCCGTCGTCGCTCTGCTCGGCCGAACGCACGACCCGGTTGCCCGAGACCCACACCCGTTGCCGGTCGGCCAGCCGCTGCTCGTAGATGAGCTGGTAGAGCTCGTGCAGTACGTCCTCGTCGACGGAGGAGTAGTTGGTGGGGCGCATGTAGGCGTCCAGAACCAGCTTTCCGGGGCGCGGCGCGTCGAAGTAGTAGTCCGTGAACGCGGGGAAGAATCCCTCCTCGCTGAACGGGCTGGTGTCCTTGAGCCGCAGGGCGAAGGCCCGGACGTAGCTGCGCACGTCGCCGTTCGGGAACCGGCGGGCCAGGTCGAGCGTGATCTCCACCGCGCTCTGGCTTCCGCCGATGACCACCGTGGTCGCGGGCGGTTCGCGCAGCGCGTCGATGCGGTAGAGGTATTCGGTGAAGTGGAAGACGCGCTTGTCATCCACTTGGTCGAACGGCGCCGGGACGTACGGCGTGCGGCCGGGGGCGATCACGAGGCTGCGGCCCAGATAAGTCGCGCCCGAGGCGGTGGTCACCGCGTACGCCGGTCGCCCGTCGCACGTCGTGACTTCGATCCGGTCCGCGCGCTGCCCGTAGTCGACGAGACCGTCGAAATGCTGCCTCACCCACTTGATGTAGGCGGCGTATTCGGTGCGCAGCGGGAACTGCATCGGCAGGTTCAGGTGCTCGATGATCCGGCCGACCTCGTGGAGGTAGTTCAGGAAGGTGTACCGGCTGCGCGGGTTGCGCAGGGTGACCAGGTCGCGGGCGGGGTTGTTCTGGATGTCGGACCCGTCGAGCAGCATTCCGCCCTGCCACACCGGATCCGGGTGGCTCTCCAGGAAGCGCACGTCGAGGGCCTGCGGCCCGTCGAGTTCCCGGGCTTCTTCCAGGGCGATCGCCAGCGCGATGTTCGCGGGGCCGAATCCGATGCCCAGCACGTCATGGCAGTGCGCCATTCCTCCTCCTCCGGATGGTCAGCGTTCGGGCGATCTGCCGGCCGAGTTCCGGCGCGACCCGCACGCCGCCCCCGTTGCCGCTGCGGCAGAGCCAGACTCCTGGCATGCCTGTGGCGACGAGGGTGACGAGGGTCTGGTGCGTGTCGGTGTTGTCGAGGGAGCCGTTGCCGTCGGAGCTGAAAGCGTCCATCGAGCGGATGGCCGTCACGTCCGCCGCATCGTGCAACCAGGGCAGGTTCTCGGCGACGACGTCGACCGTGCGGGCCCGGTGCGCGTCGTCCGGCGGCATGGCGGCGTCCGGATCGACGTCCCAGTCCAGCAGGGGGTATCCGATCAGCGAGGTCTGATCGTCCACCGGCTTGCCGTAGCCGCCGGTCCGCAGGTCGATGAAGGTGCAGTGGTAGTCGACCCCTGATGGGCGTCGGACGAGAGCCGTCTGGATCGAGCGGGTGCGCACCGACCCGGCAGTGTCCGTGACACCGAGTTTCTGCCGCGCGGCCCACGCTCCGGTCGCCAGTACGACGCCGTGCCTCGCGCGGATCGTGCCGTGGTCGGTGACCACATCGATGCCGTCGGCGCCGTCCGTGCCGTCGGCGCTTGGCTCCAGGCCGGTCACGCGGGTGCCGAGCCGCACCTCGGCACCCGCCGCCATCGCCTCGTCGAGCAAGAGCGAGGTGACGCGCACCGGATCGACCCAGCCCGCGGACGGTTCGAGCAGCGCGACCGCGCCCGACGTGCGCACGCCGCACACCTCGTGGGCGCCGGTGACGACCTCGGCAGGCCATCCGGCCGCACGCAGGTCCGCCGCCGCCGACTCGAACGCCTCGGCGTGTTCGGGCGCGGCCAGCGTGACGGCGCCGACCTTGTGTAAGGGTGCTGTCTGCGAGATCCACGCGGCCGGATCGGCGTAGCGGGTCACGCTCGGCAGCGCGAGCCGGACGATCGCAGGGTCCGGATCGTAGGCGCGGACCATGCCGCCGGACGACCCCGTGGCGCCGCGCGCGGGCCCGGCGCCGGCTTCCAGCACCACCGTGGACACACCGCCGGCGGTCAGTTGCGCCGCGACCGCGGCTCCGGTGATGCCCGCGCCGACGATCACGTAGTCGGCGACACGGCTTGGCGGCCGGCCCACAGCGCCTCCGAGATGGACGATGCGGTGAACGAGGTCGGGGTGCCGCCCGGGATGAACGACCAGTACCGCTCGCGGCGCGGGTCGCCGGGAAGCCCGAGCGAACGCCACAGCAGCGAGCCGGTCGCCGGCATGACCGGGGTCACGGCGGCCGCGAAGGCCTTCGTGGCAAGGTACTCCATCGCCACGCTGGTGCGCGCCTCCTCCGGCGTGCCGCCGATCCTTCTGCGGGACTGCTCGACGGCGTGGAAGCGGGCCAGGTCGAGCAGGATCGCGTCCAGCCTCTCGACATACGCCACGCTGCTGAAGGCGTCCGGCGACACCAGCTGTTCGATCTCCTCGGAGAACATGCACAGCTTGCGGTAGAACGTCTTGTGGTTGTCGGTCCAGGCTCCGGTGCCGGGTATCACGCCGTCGCCGGGCAGCTCGCGCAGCGCGACGACCCACCGGTCGAGCCGTTCGAGCAGCGGGTCGTCACCGAACTGCCGGATCTCGCCGGTGCTGACCGAGCGGACGTCCTCCTCGGGCGACCGGCGCAGCATCGCGAGCCGGACCACGTCGACCGGCAACTCGCCGAGCAGGTCGTCGGCCCAGACGACGTGCCGCCGGCTGGTGGAGAACTTCGCGTCGTCGAGGTGTAGGAAACGGTTGCTGATGAAGCCCTGCGGGAGCGTGTCCGGCCGGTCGAGCGCGTAACACACGGTCGGCAGCAGCACGAGGTAGAAGTACGTGTTGTCGAAGCCGAGCACGGTGACGTTGTCTGTGTTGCTTGTGCTGCCTGTGTCGCCCGTGTTGTGTGTGTCGCCGCTTGCCCCGGCGAATCGCGCGGTGTTGATGATCTGGGTGAGCGCGAGTTCGACCCAGGGGTCGATGATCTCGTCTGTGTCGCCGGACACTGCGATGCTCATCCCCCAGCGCGATCGCCGGGTCAGACGGTAGCTGCCGAGCCCGGCTTCGAGCAGTTCGGTGGCGAGTTGTCGCGGTCCGCCGCCACCGGGCACGTGCGCGAGATACCTGTGCAGCGGTGCGGCGTAGGCGTTCAGATCGAGCAGCAGCGTCTTCTCCGTGCGCATCGCGGGCGTCGCGCCGCAGTGCGTGCACGTCAGGTCCAGCAGGTCGCGCGCGGCGCCGGGCCTTCCGCAGGCCTCGCAGATCTCGCCGTCGCTCGGCGCGGCGCAATGCGGGCAGTGGCCGTGCGCGAACGCCTGGTAGAGGGACTGCTCGCAGTTCTCGCACCACGGCGTCTCGACCTGCGTGGCCGACACAGCGGGCGAAGCGGCCAGTACGTCGAACAGGCGGCGGATCTCGGCGGCGAGGTCCGCGTCGCGCTCGGGCCGGTAGAAGTGGGCCAGGTCCACGTTCGCGGCGGCGAGTGTGGCCGCGATCTGGTCGCCGGCCTCGGCCGATATCCCTTCGGGTGCGGCGTCCCGGCGACGCGCGGCGGTTGCGACGAAGCTCTGGTGGTCGTCGGCACCGGTGATGACCACGGCGTCGCCGCCGGCGGCGCGCAGCGCCCGCGCGTAGAGGTCGGCACGCAGGTAGGGGCCGCTCAGATGGCCGAGATGCAGGCCGCCGTTAGGGGTAACCGGCGGGCAGAACACCAGCGTGCGGTCACCTGTCCGGCGTACCGTCCCGTTCTCGGCGAGGGCCGCTGCGGCCGCGTCGATGTCCTCCCAGTAGACGGACACGATGTCGAACGGCTCGGCGGAGCGGTTGTGGATGGCGTGAGTTCGGAACGGCGGCAGGAAGATCATGTCGCCCCGGCCCAGCTCGGTGAGCTCGCCGTCGATCTCGACGTCGGCGCGCCCGGCGAGCGTGATGAAGATCTCGCCGTCCTGATGGCAGTGCGGCTTCGAGGTGAAGCCGGGCGGCACCGACCCGAAGACGGAGCCGAACGGCAGCCCCGGGATGTCGTGCGCGTCGAAGAGATCCTGCAAGTGCATCTCGTACGCCCAGAACATCTTGTCCCGGGCGAAGGACCGGGTCGACACGGACACGGTGTTCGA
>NZ_DASYZI010000364.1:0-14885 GCF_035946395.1 Actinocrinis sp. | reverse complement strand
CGGGCGGGCTACTTCGCTCCGCAGTTCGCCGGGGTGCTGGCGTACCCGAAGCTGGCGGTGCCGGAGACCCGGCGCAAGGCTCTGACGACGGCGATGGGGCTGGCGGTGGGGATCGGGCTGGCGATGGTCGTGACCACCGTGCTCGCCGCCTCTACGCTGATCCGGTTCGCCTTCGGCGCGAAGTACCTCGGCACGTTCGAGGGCTTCGACCTGTCCTCGGCGGCGGGTCTGTTCGCGCTGTCCGGCGCGACCCAGGCACTGGTACAGCTGGCGCTGCTGGATGCGGTCGCGCGGCGCTCGCACGTGACCGGCTGGCTGGTGTTCGGCGGGATCGTGGCGGAGGCGACGGTGATTCTGGCTGTGGCGCATCATTCCGCGCAGCAGATGATCACGACGGCCGCCATCTGCGGAACGGTCACGGCTGCGGTGAGTCTCACCGTCTCAGCGCTCGCCAAGCACCGTGTAACGCATCAAACCGGTGTGGCCGACACGGAGACTGAGTACGTCGCTGCGGCGCAGTGACTTCGGCTCAGCAGTGATTTCGGCACAGGCGTGATTCAACACGGCGGTAATCGCCACGCAGCCGTGACAGCAACACAGCCGTGGCCGAAGCACATGCGTGATCGCAACACATGATCGGTTAATCCACAGAGCTTGGGCGCAGATATGTGGGTGGACCACATGCGCGTGACCGCGACGTGACCTTACGGTCAGGACCATGACGACGGTGGACCCGGTGGCTCCAGTGACCACAGCATCGATGACAGAGACCGGGCCGTTGGCCGCGGGCTTGGACCTGACCGGCCGCACCGCGGTGGTCACCGGAGCCGCGAGCGGAATCGGCCGGGCATGCGCGCTGGCGCTCGCCGCGGCGGGGGCGAGAGTGCGCGTGGTGGACCTGGACGGGGCCGGTGCACAGGAGGTCGCCGCAGTCACCGGGGGCGAGGCACGAGCGGTGGATCTGGCCGAGCTCGACGTGGTCGCGGCGCTCGGCCAGGACGCCGACATCGTCGTGAACAACGCGGGCTTCCAGGTCGTGCGGCCGCTGGAGGACTTTCCGCCGGATGCGTTCCACCGGATGCTCACGGTCATGGTCGAGGCGCCGTTCCGGCTGGTGCGCGCAGCGCTGCCGGGCATGTACGAGCGCGGTTGGGGCCGGGTGGTGAACATCAGCTCGGTGCACGGCCTGCGCGCCTCGGCGTTCAAGGCGGGGTATGTGACGGTGAAGCACGCGTTGGAGGGTTTCTCCAAGGTGGTCGCGGTCGAGGGCGGGCCGCGCGGCGTCACGTCGAACTGCATCAATCCGGGCTACGTGCGCACGCCGCTGGTCGAGCGGCAGATCGCGGAGCAGGCCGCCGCGCACGCGATCCCGCAGGACCGGGTGGTCGGCGACGTGCTGCTCGCCCGGTCGCCGATCAAGCGGTTGATCGAGCCGACCGAGGTGGCGCAGCTTGCGGTGTACCTGTGCTCGCCGCAGGCCTCGTTCATCAACGGCGCGTCATTGACGATCGACGGCGCCTGGACCGCGCAGTGACATGGACTGCACAGTGAAGCTCACCCACACTGGACCGCACCGTGACTATTCCGTCCATTCGGCGAACCGTGTCGGACCTTAACGCCCTCTCCGACACTGAGCTGCCGTTCCTCAGCCTGCTGGTGCAGGACGCCTCGGCGGTCGAGTACGACGCGCCGATCGCACGCGCGCACGCGCAGGGTGCGGACGCCGAGACGATCTCGCGGCTGGAGCGTGCACGCACACTTGCGCTGCGGGTGCGCTCGACGCTACGCGAGCAGCGGCGGCGGGAGAACGAGCTCGCCGCGCTGTTCGAGACCGCGAGCGACCTGGCCGAGCTGCGCGACCTGGACTCGGTGCTGCGGGCGATCGTGGTGCGAGCACGCAAGCTGCTCGGTACCGACGTGGCCTACCTCTCGCTGAACGACCTGGAGGCCGGGGACACCTTCATGCGGGTGACCGAGGGCTCGGTGTCGGCGAAGTTCCAGCAGGTCCGGCTCGGTATGGGTGAAGGGCTCGGCGGGCTGGTCGCGCAGACCGCCTCGCCGTACGTGACGGCGGATTACTTCAACGACGACCAGTTCCATCACACCCGCACCATCGACGCGGCCGTGCATGAAGAGGGCTTGGTCGCGATACTCGGCGTGCCGCTGCTGGCCAGCGGCCGGGTGATCGGCGTGCTTTACGCGTCGGACCGGCGGGTGAGGCCGTTCAGCCGGGACGAGATCACGCTGCTCAGCTCGCTGGCCACGCATGCCGCGATCGCGATCGAGTCGGCGAACCAGTTGGCCGAGACGAAGGCGGCGCTGGCCGAACTCGCCGACGCGAGCCGGACGATCCAGGCGCACAGCGAGGCGGTGGAACGCGCGGCGGAGGCGCACGAGGCGCTGACCGGGCTGCTGCTGCGCGGCGCCGGGCTCGGCGAGTTGGCCGCCTCGGTGGCCGAACTGCTCGGCGGCCCGGTGGCGATCGTGGACGAGACCGGCCGCTGCCTGTGCGGTCTGCTGGAGCCGGACGAACTGGGCTCGGTTGAGGCATCCGCCGCGCAGTCGGCGAAGACCGGCCGTGCGTTGCCGGCCGGACGGCTGTGGGTGGCCGCAGTGACGGCCGGGCAGGAGAAGCTGGGCTCGGTGGTGCTGCGCGGTCGGCCGCAGCTGGACCTGGAGGGCTCCGACCAGCGAATCCTGGAGCGCGCCGCGACGATGACGGCGCTGCGCCTGCTGATCGAGCGCTCCGCGCGGGAGGCCGAGCACCGGGTGCGCGGCGAACTGGTCGCCGATCTGCTCGACGCGGCCGACCGGGGCGAGTCGAGCCTTGATTCGCTGCGCGAGCGGGCGCGGCGGCTCGGCGCGGACCTGGACGTGCCGTACGTGGCGGTGGTCGCGCAGGCGCAGGACGCGGACCGGCAGCGGCTGGCCTCCGCCGCCGCGCACCTGGCCGCGACCAGCCGGGGCCTGGCCGGCGAGCGGGCCGGGGTGACGGTGCTGCTGCTTCCCGGCTCGGACCCGACCGGCGTGGCGCGCGACGTGGTGCACCACCTGCACGGCGCGATCCAGCGGCCGGTGACTGCGGGCGCGGCGGGCCCGGCGCGCGGTCCGGCGGCATTCGCCGCCACGCAGGCGGAAGGTGCCCGTTGTCTCGCGGCGCTGCTGGCACTCGGCCGGATCGGTGACGCGGCGTCGACGCGCGATCTGGGCTTCGTCGGTCTGCTGCTCGGCGGCGTGGAGCCGAAGACGTCTGACGTCCCGGCGTTCGTGCGGGCGACGCTCGGGCCGGTGCTGGAGTACGACGCGCGGCGCGCTACCGATCTGGTGCACACACTCGACGCGTATTTCGGCTGCGGCGGAAACCTGATGCGCACCAAGGACGTTCTGCACGTACACGTCAACACTGTGACGCAGCGACTCGACCGGATCGCGCAACTGCTCGGTGCGGACTGGAACGCACCCGAGCGCGCCCTGGAGTTGCAGCTGGCGTTGCGTCTGCACAGCCTGCTTTAGCTCCAGGACGCGCTCGGAGTCATCACGTCACGGGCAGTGCGTGTCTGCGATGACGTAGTAGTTCGGACCGGTCTCTTCGAGCGTGTGGGTTGCGAACGTGTTCCACAGACCCATGTTCTGGTTCGAACCGTTGGCGTAGGTGTAGCCGCCGGACTGGTACGCGTGGCCGTCCACCGTCTGCTGGTAGTTGCTCTCCGTGAAGCACTTGGGCGTCCACGTGGACGACGGCGATGCTGACGGCGAAGCCGACTTGGACGGGGACGCTGACGGCGACGGCGAGGGAGATGCCGAGGCCGAAGCGGACGCGCTCGGCGACGGCGAGCCGGCTCCGTTGTCCAGCCCCCAGAACACGGCCGTGTAGTACGTCGAGCAGATGTAACTGAGGAAGTACGCGCCGGTCGCGCCGCACTGCGTCAGGCCCGAACCCGGATTGACCGCCAGGCCGTGGCCCATGCCCGAGATCTGGTACGTCTCGACGGCCGGCTTGCCGGCCGAGTCGTTGTAGATGCTCTCGGTGGTGCCGCCGGTGAGGGAGGCCGTGGACGACGCGGTCTGGCTGATGCCCCACACGCCGGTCCACTGGTCCATGAGCTCGGAGAAGTTCGCGGTGTTGACCGTGTAGTCGGAGCTGCCCTGCCAGATCGCGACGCGCGGCCAGGGGCCGTTGTATCCGGGATCCGAGCCGGTGGCCAGCGCGGCCCACTGCGCGACGGTCTTGTTCACCGCGCCGTCCATGCAGGTGTAGGCGGTCGTCTGGCCGCCGGTGGCACACTGCGCGGGCAGTCCGGAGTCGATCGAGCCGGCGGCGAACACGTCCGGGTAGTCGGCGAGCAGGTCGGCGGTCATGCCGGCGCCCGCAGACAGGCCGGTGACGTAGATGCGTTTGGGGTCGATCGAGTAGTGGGCCTGCATGTACTGGACCATCTGGATGATCGAGGCGGCTTCGCCGTTGCCGCGGGTGTCGTCCGAGGAGGTGTACCAGTCGAAGCACTCGGTGGAGCTGTTCGACGAGGTCTGCTGCGGGAAGACCACGTCGAAGCCCCACAGGTCGGCGTACTTGGGCCAGCCGGAGTCGTTGTAGTAGTCGGAGGCCTGCTGGGTGCAGCCGTGCATGGCCACCACCAGCGGGGCGTTCGTCCCGGCCGCGGCCGAGACGTAGTCGTACATCTGAATTGCGCCGGGGTTCGAGCCGAAGTTCGAGACCTGGGTCAGGGACGCGGCGGCGCGGGCCCGCTGCCCGGAGCCGAGCGAGACGAGGAGCGCGGTGAGCACGGCGAGCACGACGGCCGTGGCGCCGAGGGCGCGGGTCGGTCGGCGGCGCGCAAGCGACATCGATTGCACGGAAAGAGACCTTTCGCCGATGGGTATGGCGAGTTCGAACAGCGGGTATGGCACCGCGGCGTTCTGCGTGTCGATCCACTACTTGATCTGCACTGGAGCGCCGGATGTCAGCCGATTTAGCTGCGGCTTGACATTCCGCGTATGGGCCCTTGACGCCGCTTGACCTGAAGGTAGGTCTCTTTCCGCGTAGCCATCATGTGCGCCGGCTCTACTTCACGCCGCGCCGCGCAGTGGAATGCCGCTACCAGTCAACTCCGGCGCACCGCCCGCGGCCGCACCGGCGTGGGCCAGTATCGCCGCGGTGATCGAATCGGCGCCGTCGCCGGGGCCGACCACCGTGTAGTGGTTGGTGCCGGGGATCAGCTGCGCGGCCACCCGGTCCCGGTCGATCCCGGCCGCGTCGAGTACCTCGTCGCTGTAAAAGCCCTGCGGCTGGTTGAGGATGCCGCGCTCGGCGCACAGGAGGGTGACGGGGCAGGTGGTGTGGTTGATCGCGTCGTTGACGAAGTCGTCGACGATCAATTGGCGGCCGTCCGCGCGTATCGCGGCCTCGATGCACGACGAGATCACCCTGCCGTCGGGCAGCCAGAACGTGTCGCGCGCGAGATACGCGGTCAGCTGCGGGCTCCAGTTGCCGACGAAGGAGGGATGCGCGCGGTGGAAGTCCAGGTAGGCCTCGCCGTCGGCGAAGACCATGCGCAGCTTCTTCACCGCGGGGCCGACGGTGAGTTCGAGCAGCTCGTCCGGATCGATGTCCGGCGGCAGGCCGAACCGCGCGCCGCCGTCGACCGCGACCAGTGAGCGCACGCGTTCGGGATGCCGCGCTGCGGCGGTGCAGACGATGAAGGCGCCGAGCGAGTGCCCGACGAGCACGGCGCTGTCGAGGCCGGCGTGGTCGAGCACCGCGATGACGTCTTCGGCGTCGATGTCGAGGCCCCACGGCGGCGGCGGGGCGATGTCCCGGGAGTACGCGCGTCCGCGCAGGTCCAACGCCAGAAGGTTGACTCGCCCGGCCACCGCCTCGGCGACCGCGGCCCAGGCCAGGGCGTTGCCGGTGATCCCGTGCACCAGCACTGCCGTCGGTGCCGCGGCGGCGGTCGCGCGCCAGCGCAGCACCGCCAGATCACCGCCGGGGACGGGTATCTGGTACTCCTCGAAGTTCCGAAAGTCAGCCATGCGCGGATTCCCTTCTCGTCCGCCGTCCTCGTATTCGCATCGTCGAGGTGCGAAGCCGGTCGGGCAATGTCGCGAGGCCCCCCGGAAGGAAAAACACCACCGCCACGAACGAGGCACCCAACAGAAAGAGCGGCTGCTGCAACGGGCCGCGCAGCAGGCCGGGCAGTGCGGCCACCGAGGTCGAGCCGGAGAGCCGGGTGAGCGACTGGTCCGCGTAGGCGTACAGCACTCCCCCGGCGACCACCCCCCAGCGGCGCCCCGCCCCACCGAGCACGACCATGACCAGCAGGCCGAGGGTGAAGTCGGAGCCGGCGACCGTCGGCGTCGCGCCGCCGAGCAGCAGCAGATAGACCACTCCCCCGCCGGTGGCCAGCAGCCCGGCGACCACGAAGGCGAGCAGCTTGAACAGGTACGGGTTGAGGCCGAGCACCGCGACGCGCTGCTCGTTCTCCTTGACCGCGCGCATCACCCGTCCGGGCACGGAAGCCGTCAGCCACCAGACGACCACGGCGCACAGCGCGAGGTAGCCGAGCGCGAGCCAGTAGAGGTTCGCCGTGTTACGGATGCCGGAGAGCACAGCCGGGACGGACGCCGCGTTCAGTGTCTGGCCCTGTTCGCCGCCGGTCAGCGCGGGTGAGCCGGAGACCACGAGCAATGAGACGGCCTGGCCGAACGCTAACGTGACCATGGCGAAGCCGATGCCGTCCACGCGCAGCGCCACCGCGCCGAGCAGCACGGCCGCCGCGAGCCCGACGCCGAGTCCCGCGGCGGCGGAGATCAGCAGGCTGTATCCGGCGTGGTCGACCAGGATCGTGGTGACGTACATGCCGCCGGTGACGAACAGGCCGTGCCCGAAGGACAGCAGCCCGGTGTGGCCGAACAGCAGGTCGTAGCTCAGTGCGAGCCCTGCGAAGACCAGGCAGACCGCGAGCAGTTGCAGCACGCCGGGCGAGTCGAGCGGCCCGTCGAACACCGCGGGGACGCGGAGCGTGGAATAAGGGATCGCATAGAGCAGCGCCAGCACGAGCAGCACGGCCGCGCCGCGGCTGCGCAGCAGAGTCCTTACTGATTTGCTCCGAACGGTGTCGGTCCGAGTCATGCCGGCCTGCCCTTGAGATCGCGCCGCCGCAGCAGGAGCACCGCGGCGAGCAGGATGACCACCGACTCGTCGCCGAGGTTCGGGGAGAGATAGTTCGCGAACTGCTGCGTGAGCCCGACCGCGGCCGACGCGACGGCGGCGCCGGTGAGCGAGCCGGTCCGGCCGAGCACGACGACCACGAACGCGAAGATGAGCAGCGAGGTGCCGTCCCCGGGAGAGATCGAGCCCTGGTACAGGCCGTCGAGCATCCCGGCGAGCCCGGCGGCCGCGCCGCCGAGCGCGAACACGCCGGTGAAGGCCCTGCGCACGTCGATGCCGAGCGCGGAGACCATCTCACGGTCCTCCACACCGGCGCGCACGATCAGCCCGGCGCGCGTGCGCGTGAGCAGCAGGCGCAGGCCGGTCAGCAGCACGAGCGCCGCCGCGATCAGCACGAAGCGGACGGTCGGGACGTGCGCGCCGAACACGCTCACGGTGCCGCCGAGCCAACTCGGCAGCGTCCAGATGCGCGGATCGGCGCCCCAGACCGCTTGCAGCAGCGCCGGAATCGCGAGGCCGAGCCCGACGGTCGCCAGGACCTGGTCGAGCGGGCGTGAATACAGCGGCCTGATGATCACCAGCTCGGTGAGCGCGGCGAGCGCGGCCCCCGAGACGACGGCGACCAGCAGTGCGACGCCGAGCCCGAACGTGCCCGCGACGTGGTCGGCGATGGTCCAGGCCGCGTAGCCGCCGACCGAGACGAAGGCGCCGTGCGCGAAGTTGAGCACGTCCATCAGGCCGAAGATCAGCGACAGACCGGAGGCGACCAGGAAGTACAGGGCCGCGAGCCCCAGCCCGGTGGCGGTCAGCAGTACCAGGGTGCTCATCACGCGCCTCCGGAGGCGGGCATCGCCGCTGTGTCGATCGCAGGCGCTTCGGTCGCGGCCGTGTTGATCCCAGCCGTCTCAGCGGCCTGCGCCGACGGCGCCGAGACGCCCAGCAGGCGGTTGGTCAGGCTCGGGTCGGCCAGCAGGTCGCGGGCATCGCCGGTGTGCACTACACGTCCCATGTCGAGTACGACTGCGTCACGCGCCGTCCTGCGCACCACGGCCAGGTTCTGCTCCACCAACAGGATCGGAACCTGTTCGGCCATCCGCCCGAGCGCGGCCGCGACCATCGCGGTGTACTTCGGCGACAGGCCCTTGGTCGGCTCGTCGACCAGCAGCAGCCGCGCCGGGCCGAGCAGCGCCCGGCCGAGCGCGAGCATCTGCTGCTCGCCGCCGGACAGCGTTCCGGCCCGCTGCCGCGCCCGCTCCCGCAGCACGGGGAAGAGGTCGTGTACGAGCTCGTAGCGCGGCACGCCGCGCGCCGGCTCGGCCAGGCGCAGATTCTCCTCGACCGTCAGGCCGGAGAAGACCACGCGGTCCTCCGGCACGTAGCCGATGCCGCGCCTGGCCCTGCGGTGCGTCGGCAGGGCGCTGATGTCCCGCCCGGCGAACCGGATCTCGCCGCCGGCCGGGTTCAGCCCGAGCACGGAGCGGACCGTCGTGGTCTTGCCGACCCCGTTGCGGCCGAGCAGCGCGGTCACGCCGGTCGCGGCGACGTCGAAGGAGACGCCGTGCAGGATCGCGCTGCCGCCGAGCGTCACCGTCAGACCGCTGACGTGCAGGATCGGGTCCGGCCGACTCACAGCGGCTCCCCGAGGTACGCCTCGCGCACGGCCGGGTCGTCGACCACGGCGGCGGGCCGGTCACAGGCCAGCAGCGCGCCGTGGTGCAGTACCGCGACGCGTTGCGCGAGGCCGAGCACGACCTCCATGTGGTGCTCGACCATCAGGATCGTGGCACCGTCGCGATGCACCTCGCGGATCAGCTCGGTCAGCTCGGGCACCTCCTCGGCGGCCATCCCCGCCATCGGCTCGTCCAGCAGCAGCACCCGGTGGCGCCCGGCGAGCAGGATCGCCAGCTCCAGCTTGCGTTTCTCGCCGTGCGAGAGGGCTCCGGCGCGGGCGTCCGCGCGGCGGGCGAGCCTGGTGCGCTCCAGCGCCTCGGCCGCGCGCTCCCGCGCCGGGCGGCCGATCCGGGTCCACACCTTGAGCGAACCGTAGGGCCCCGCGATGGCCGCCTGAGCCGCGAGCTGCGCGTTCTGCGCGACGGTCATCTCGGGGAACACGCTCGAAGTCTGAAAGGTGCGGCCGAGCCCGTGGCGGACCCGCCGGTGCGTCGGCAGCCGCGTCACCTCCCGCCCGGCCAGCATGATCCGCCCCGAGTCCGGTCTGAGCAGACCACTGACGAGGTTGAACAGGGTGGTCTTGCCCGCGCCGTTCGGCCCGATGACCGCGAGCAGTTCGCCGGGCGCGACCGCGAAGCCGACCCGGTCGACGACGGCGCGGCCGCCGACCCGCCAGGTCAGCTCCTCGACCGCCAGCGCGGGCGCCGGAGCCGCCGCCGTGGCGGCCGTTCCGGCACCCGCGCCCGCACCGAGCGTCCCGGCCCGTGCGTCAGCCACGGTCATCTCATGAACCCGAGGTCGACCAGGCGGCCGTGGCCGGCGGGGGCGGCGCGATGGCGGCCGGGTCCACGGACTTGACCAGCTTCGCCGTCCACGTCGTGCCCGATCCGCTCAGCGTCGCCTGGAACTCCGGCTGGAGCAGCGCGTGGTCGGCGGCGCGCACGGTGTACTGGCCGGCGACGCCCTGGAAGCTCCAGCCCTCAAGCGCGGCGATCTGCTTCGCGACGTCGGTCGGGTCGGCCTGGACCGCGTGCGCGAACAGCTGCGCGGCGGTAAAGCCGTCCGGGGTGAACAGGTCCACGGTGCCGCCGGCCTTCTGCACGCTCGCGGTCATCGCGGCCTCGATCGGATTGCCGCCGCCCGCGCCGGCGAAGTAGTGCGCCAGGAACTCGATCTTCGAGCCCGCGGGACCGGTCGCCGGATAGGTGGCCGTGTTCGCCAGCCCGGTGACCACCTGCGTCGCGGACAGCACGCCCTGCTGGTTGAGCGTGGTCCACAGCTGCGTGGCGTTCGCGCCGGCCCACGCGACGAACAGCAGGTCCGGCTTCTTGGCCAGGATCTGCTGGGTGAACGGCGTGAAGTCGGTGGCGCTCAGCGGAACCAGGACGCTGGAGACGACCGCGCCCTTGGCGCCGAGCACGGCCTTGACCCCGGCGGCGTTCGCGGTGCCGAACTCGCTGTTCTGCGCGAGGACCACGACCTTCTTGCCGGTCAGGTCGCCGACGAAGGTGCCGGCCGTCGCGATGTCCTGATACGACTCGCGCCCGGAGCGGAAGGTGTAGCGGTTGAGCGCGTCGAGCTTGTCGGTCGCGGCGGGTCCGGCGACGAACAGCACCTTGTTCTGCGCGGCGACCGCGGCGACCTGCAACGCGATGGCCGAGTCGACCGAGCCGCCGATCAGCGTGACGCCCTGGCCGATCAGGTCCTTGGCTTCGGACACCGCGGTGGTCGGGCTGTCGGCGTCGTCCTGCACGCTCAGCACGATCCGGTGGCCGTTGATCCTGCCCGTGCCGTTGGTCGCGTAGTCGATCCCGGCGTTGAGGCCCGCCAGGTATTCGGCGGCGTACGACGCGTACGGACCGGACTTCTCAGTGATGATCCCGATCTTTATGTCGGCGCTTGTGCTCGCGGTGCCGCCACCGCCGGCCGCCGTGGTGGGCGTGGCGCACCCGGCGGCTGCGGCTAGAGCTGCACAGGCCAGTCCCGCGCCGAGGCGGCGATGGGAGTGAGAGCGCATCGTTGCTGCTCCTCTGGAGAGTTCCGGCGGGTCCAACTGCTGTCCTACTGCTGCGGGGAACCGTAGGAACTGCGGCGATCGGTACCCATGGAGCGCACCCCCATACTCGGAGCGATCCACATGTGCGCAACCGCCATCCGATCGGTCGGCGCGCTGCTTGAGACTCCCGCATGGAAGCCTGTTGAAGATTGCCGCCCGGTGTCGCCGCACTAGGGGGTGTTTGAGAGGTGGGTTCGGATCAGGGCACGGTGCATGGCGCGCGGTCACGAGGCGGAAGTTCGGTCCCAGACTGGTCGTCCGGGAGCGAACCGACGACGCGGCGAGCGTGCGCGACAGCGCCGCGGCCCCGGCCCCACGGCTCAAACATCCCCTAGAGTCGTCGGCAGGGGTCATCCAGCGGCTTCGCCGTCAACGAGGATTGGGCTGTCGACAAGATAGGAACGGGTTCGATGGACAAGGTGGTCACCGCGGCCGAGGCCGTGGCCGACATTCCGGACGGGGCGAGTGTCGCCGTGGGGGGCTTCGGCCTCTGCGGCATCCCGTCCACTCTGATCGCCGCCCTGCTCGCCAGGGGCTCGACGGACCTGCGCGTGGTGTCGAACAACTGCGGGGTGGACGGCTGGGGTCTGGGCCTGCTGCTCGAAGCGGGCCGCATCACCCGGATGACCAGTTCGTACGTCGGAGAGAACAAGGAGTTCGCCCGGCAGTACCTGGCCGGGGAGCTCGAAGTGGAGCTCACCCCGCAGGGCACGCTCGCCGAGCGGCTGCGCGCGGGCGGCGCGGGCATCCCGGCGTTCTACACCGCGACCGGTGTCGGCACCCAGGTCGCCGAGGGGGGCCTGCCGTGGCGGTACGCCCCCGACGGATCGATCGCGGTCGCCTCGCCGGCCAAGGAGGCGCGCGTCTTCGGCGAGCGCGAGTTCATCCTCGAAGAGGCGATCACCACGGACTTCGCGCTGGTGCGGGCCGCGGTGGCGGACCGGCACGGCAACGCGGTCTTCAACGGCTCCGCGCTGAACTTCAACCCGCTGGCGGCGATGGCCGGGCGGATCTGCGTGCTCGAAGCCGAGCGCATCGTCGAGCCCGGCGAGATCCCGGCGGCCGGCGTGCAGCTGCCCGGCGTGCACGTCCACCGGGTCGTCGAGGCGACCGTCGCCGAGAAGCGGATCGAGCGGCGCACCGTGCGCCCGCGCCCGGACACCACCTCCACCGCCGCCGCGACCACGAACGGGAACTGAGATGGCTCTCGACCGCAACCAGATGGCCGCCCGCGCCGCGCTCGAACTTCGCGACGGCCAGTACGTGAACCTCGGCATCGGCCTGCCGACTCTGATCCCGAACTACGTGCCCGAGGGCGTCACCGTCGTGCTCCAGTCGGAGAACGGCATCCTCGGCACCGGGCCGTACCCCTACGAGGGCGACGAGGACCCCGACCTGATCAACGCGGGCAAGGAGACGGTGACCCTGCTCCCGGGCGCCTCGCTGTTCGACTCCGCGACCTCGTTCGCGATGATCCGCGGCGGCAAGATCGACGTGGCCGTGCTCGGCGCGATGCAGGTCAGCGAGCGCGGCGACCTGGCTAACTGGCTGATCCCCGGCAAGATGGTCAAGGGGATGGGCGGCGCGATGGACCTGGTGCACGGCGCGAAGCGGGTGATCGTCCTGATGGAGCACGTGGCCAGGGACGGCGGCCACAAGCTGGTGAAGGAGTGCTCGCTGCCGCTGACCGGCAAGCGCGTGGTGCACCGCGTCATCACCGACCTCGCCGTCCTCGACGTCGAGGACGAGGGCCTGACGCTGCGTGAGCTCGCGCCCGGCGTGACCGCGCAGGAGGTCGTCGCGGCCACCGGCCCGGCGCTGCGCCTGCCCGACGGCCCGGTGCCGACCATGCCAATCCACTGATGGCGTCCACACACCCGTAAGCAGTCCCCACAACCGGGGGCGGCAGAGTATGCCGCCCCCACATCCCTTCCCCCGAGCTCACACAGGACAGTACGCACAACCCACACGCCGTGCCTCCGGCTCTTCCGGTCCTTCCGGCAGCGAGGCGAATCCCCGGCGCGTCCCGTACTCCGCCTGTGACAGGAGCTCAGCGTTGAGCACCACACCCGCAGTCCAGACCGCCGCCCCCGGCCGGCCGCGACCCCAGTCCCGCTGGCGCGTGGTCGGCGCCGCCCTCGTCGGCACCACCCTGGAGTGGTACGACTTCTTCCTCTACGGCACCGCCGCCGCGGTGGTCTTCCCGAAGGTCTTCTTCGACAAGCACGATCCGCTGACCGGCACGCTGCTCTCGTTCCTCACCTACGCGCTCGGCTTCGCCGCGCGGCCGCTCGGCGGCGTGTTCTTCGGCGACCTCGGCGACCGGATCGGCCGCAAGCGCGCCCTGGTCATCACGCTCGTCATCATGGGCACCGCGACCACGCTCATCGCGGCCGTCCCGTCCTATGCGGCGATCGGTGTCTCCGCGCCGATCCTGCTCACGACCCTGCGCATGATCCAGGGCTTCGCGCTGGGCGGCGAGTGGGGCGGCGCGGTCCTGATCGTCGCCGAGCAGGACCGGAAGCACCGCGGCTTCTGGGCCTCCTGGCCACAGGCCGGCGCGCCGCTCGGCAACGTGCTGGGCACCGGTGTCCTCCTGCTGCTCTCGCAGAACCTCTCCGAGAAGGCGTTCCTGTCCTGGGGCTGGCGCGTAGGCTTCGGCCTCTCCGCGCTGCTGCTGATCGTGGGCCTCTGGGTGCGCGCCTCCCTGAGCGAGACCGAGGCGTTCCGGCAAGCCCAGGCCCGCCGCGAAGCCGTCCGCGCCACCGCCAGGCCGCCGATCGTCGAGGTCTTCCGCACCGGCTGGAAGCAACTGCTGACCGCGTTCGGCGCCCGGATGGCCGAGAACATCTCCTACTATCTGATCACCGCATTCATCCTGGTCTACGTGGTCGACTACCTGAAGTTGCCGAAGTCCTTCGGCCTCGACGCGGTCCTGATCGGTTCAGCCATCGAATTCGCCCTGATCCCGGCCTTCGGCGCACTCTCCGACCGAATCGGCCGCCGCCCCGTCTACCTGGCCGGCGCGATCGGCATCGGCGTCTGGACCCCGTTCTTCTTCGGCCTCCTCAACGCGAAGTCGTACCCGCAGGCCGTACTGGCGGTCACCGTCGCGCTGGCGTTCCACGGCCTGATGTACGCGCCCCAGGCGGCGTTCTTCGCCGAACTCTTCGCCACCAACGTGCGCTACTCCGGCGCATCGATCGGCTACCAGGTGGCGTCCATCGCGGCAGGAGCCCCCGCCCCGCTGATCGCCGTGGCGGTCCTCCAGCACAACGGCGACAAGACCTCCACGCTCCTGGCCATCTACCTGGGCGCAGCGACCCTGCTCACCCTCATCGCAGTGGCCTTCGCCCGCGAAACCCGCGCAACCGACCTCCTCGGTGCCGCCCCCGGAACCATCACCGCATCTTCCGACGGCGTTCGCTCCGCACAGCGAACGCCGTCGGAGCCCGACGTCCGCACATCGCCGTCACCGTCGCCGTCTTCATCCTCGCCATCCTGAGATCTGAGACGCAGTCCTTGCGCCGAGGGAGCCCGTCGCTGCTCGCTGCCAGCAACGACGAGCCAACCTCGGCGCAGCACTGCCCAGTTGGGAACCGATTCCGCGACACTCGTCGCGCTACAAGCACCAAGAAACACACCCCCCGCTGTTGGCGCTGTTGCTGCCCAGGCCGGGTCTGGACCCCACCAGCCGAGAGGGCCGGTAGGGTCGTGCGCGTGGATCTGGACGATATCGCCGCCCGGCTCGGGGTACCCGTCGAGGACGTCGAGCGCGTGCACCGGCTCGCCGGCGACCGGCCGTCGGCTCCGCTGCCGGCCAAGGCCGACGCTCCCGCGATCCTCGATCGGCTCGCGGTGCGGCCGGACGACGCCGCCGAGATCATGGCGGGCTGGCCCGACGCCGATTCCCCGCTGTGGACTGCGGAGCTGCGCTGGCTGCTCGACCGCTCGATCGCCTTGGTCCGCGCCGATCTCGGGGGCCACGGC